>NZ_CAWPAV010000053.1:0-61797 GCF_963885725.1 Proteus sp. G4380 | reverse complement strand
ATAATAATTAGGCGTTTATTCATGTTAATTCCTTATTCACCCCACACAATATGGAAGACCATTTGTGCGACTTTGCTATTAAGCTTGGCGTTTTTCTCACAAGCAGAGCAGGACGATTCTGTGGAATTTAACATTCATATGCTAGACGCGGAAGATCGCGATAATGTCGACCTTTCACGTTTTTCTACCTCAAATTATATCATTCCGGGTATGTACTATTTAGATATTCGTCTAAATGGTCGCGACTTTCCTCGCCAAAATATTAATTATATTGAAGTAGCAGATAATCATTCCGTGGCTTGTATCGACCCTACTCTTTTAAAAAAGTTAACAATCAACCAAGAAAACCAAAAATATATCAAACAAATATCACCAGATTGTTTTGATATTAGCCAATTACCCGGTATCTCGATTAAAAATGATGGTGGTGTACTTGATATCACGTTACCGCGCTCATTAATGAAATATGAAGAATCTGATTGGACACCTCCGGAGCTTTGGGATAGCGGGGTCTCTGGGCTTATTTTTGATTATACATTAACAGGAACGTCAACTCGACCTAATAAAGGCAATAATAACAATACCTTAACTGGTTATGGCCAAGCGGGATTAAACTTGGGTGAATGGCGTTTAAGAGCTGAATATCAAGGCAATTATTCTTCTGAATATTCATCTAACAATCGTTTTGATTGGAACCAAATTTATGCCTATAAGCCATTACCAGATCTCGCAGCCAAACTAACGGTTGGGGAAACTTATTTAAACTCTCAAATTTTTGATAGTTTCCGTTTTACAGGAGCCAATTTACAAAGCGATGAGAGAATGTTACCCCCTTCTCTCCAAGGCTATGCACCTGAAATTCATGGCATCGCCAATACCAATGCAAAAGTGACGGTAACCCAAAATGGACGTTTAATTTATGAGACAACCGTACCTGCTGGCCCTTTCGTGATTAACCATCTACAAAATACCGTACAGGGTCAACTCGATGTTAGAGTTGAAGAGCAAAATGGTAAGATTAACGAATTTCAAGTGCAAACCGCTAATTTGCCTTATATGACTCGCCCAGGATCTGTGCGTTTTAATACCTCACTGGGACAGTCATCCGTGAACAACCATAAAATGCAAGGCCCTCTTTTCTATCAAGGGGATTTTTCATGGGGAATGAATAATACATGGTCTCTCTATGGTGGTGCTTTACTTACCGCTAAAGATTATAACGCATGGTCTTTAGGTATCGGCCATGATATGGGACGTTTTGGTACCCTTTCTGGTGATATTACACAGTCTTATAGCAAAACCTATGATAATGAAAAAATCAATGGGATGTCTTTTAAACTAAACTATGCAAAAACTTTTGATGAGTACCACAGTACCATTACCTTTGCAGGTTATCGTTTCTCAGAAAAAACATTTCGCTCTTTTTCTCAGTATATTGATGAGCGTTATAACGGCATCAATAATAATGGCTATGAAAAAGAAATGTACACCATTACCGGTAATAAAACTTTTTGGGCAGATGATGCAGAGAAATCGACCACCCTCTATCTCTCTTATCGTCACCAAAATTATTGGGATAAAAATACTCAAGAGCAGTATGGTGTCACAGTAAGTCGCAATTTTTCCATTATGGGGATTGAGCAAATCAATACCAACTTGTCAGCATTTCGTACCCAATATAAAGGGAATACTGACGATACGCTCTCTTTTAATATTTCACTACCATTAGGAAGTGGTCGCAATATTGGTTATAACTTGCAAGATAACAATGGCAAAGTGACACAAATGGCCTCTTATGCTGATAATCGTGATTATAATAATTTATGGCGCATAAGAGCAGGCTTAAGTTCGGATAAGAAAGCCAATACCGATGGTTATTATCAACATCGTTCTCAGTATGCAGAAATCAATGCCAATGCAAGCTATCAACAAGATAATTACTTAGCAGTGGGCGCAACGATAAAAGGCGGTTTTACTGCTACTCGTTATGGCGCTGCATTACACAGTAGCAGTATGACCTCTAGCACCGCAAGAATAATGGTGGATACTGATGGTGTTGCAGGGGTGCCCTTTAATGGTCAAAGCACGACTACGAACCGCTTCGGCATTGGTGTACTAACCGACTTAACAAGTTATAACAATGTTGATGCACGTATTGACGTCGATAAGATGGATCAAGATATCGAAACGCGTAAAGCCATTGCTTCAACAACCTTAACAGAAGGTGCCATTGGTTATTACCAATTTCCGGTTCGTCAAGGTGAACGCTTAATGGCTGTCTTACAGACAACTGATAATAAATACCCTCCTTTTGGTGCAGAAGTCACCAATCAAAAAGGGGAAAGTATTGGTATGGTGATGGAAGAAGGCCTTGTTTATATTGCGGGTGTTAACCTTAATGAATCATTAAATGTAATTTGGAACGGTAAAACACAATGTTCAATTACCATTCCCGCGGAAATAACAGATCCCTTAAAACATCAATCGCTCGTTTGTCAGGGTCGTTAACAAATAAAATTAATAATGAGAGATAATTAACATGAACTCATTCAGCACACTAAAAACACTATTTTGTGGCTCTTTGCTGGCACTGAGTCTAGTGAATCCAACACAAGCGGGTGTTTCACTAGATAGAACTCGTATTGTATTAACGGGTAATGAAAACTCAGCCAGTGTTAATTTAAAAAATACCAGCCCTGATATTCCTTTTTTAGCGCAATCTTGGGTTGAAAATGAAAATGGGCAGAAGATCTCTTCACCCTTAGTGGCACTTCCACCGTTACAACGCCTTGATGGTGCTCAAAAAGGCGTAGTTCGCATTACAAAAACAGCTGAAGTTGGGCTATTACCTCAAGATAGAGAATCACTGTTTTATTTAAATGTGCGTGAAATTCCACCCGCACCAAAACAAGCCAACGTATTACAGATGGCGATGCAGTCACGCATTAAATTATTCTATCGCCCTAGTGCCATAGTACCTGAAAAACCGGGAATGGTTTGGCAAGATCAACTGGTGTTTAAAAAACAAGGTAATAAATTTATTGTTAATAATCCAACCCCTTATTACATCACCATTATCTCACTTTCTAATAAATTAAATGGTGAGGATAGCGATAAATTAACCACCTTCCCCGGATTAATGGTTGCGCCAAAAGCTTCACTGGATATACCAGTAAAAACCAGTAACGTTAATCAGTTTTATATGATGTATGTAAATGATTACGGTGGACACCCAGAGCTCAAATTTGTATGTCAGCAAGATAGCTGCAAAGTAGCCCCTAAAGATCAACAACCTAAATATTAATGAACTCGGATGCCGGTAGGAATAAAATGATCCTCAATAAAAAAAACATTCATTCCAAATCAGTAATGCTATTTTGTGCCGGCATTGTTTCTTTAATGCCGTTGCACGCAATTGCTTATTTACAAGGTGAAGTGAGAACCAATGGTGGCCCTAATATTTTCTATGCAGTATTAGATCACACCACCTTTCCTAATAACAAAGCGGGAGAATTAGCAACAGTAAACTTTTCGTTGCCTGATCGCTATGATGGGACAGTATATTGTCCTAACTCACGTATCTATGATCGTGCATTAACCTATTTTAAAGCAACGACTGATTTACCCCCTGTTGGTAATAACTTTTATCAATTAAATGAGTATGTTGATATCAAAATTAATTTTGAAATTTGGGGGCCTAATCCTTTACCCACAGTGCCCTTTTCTGACATACCTAATAATAGAAATAACCAACAAGGTTGCAGAGTACCCTCTTCACCTAAACCGCATATTTCCTCAGGAAGTAGCGGTCAACTCACTTTCCGTTTAAGAAAACCCATTATTAATGGTGTCAGTCTTAATGGGCAATCTCTTGCACAAATGTATGCCATGGTAAGTCACAGCGGTGCGCCAAAAACCTATGGCTCAGAGCCCATTTCTAAATTAGTGATCACCTCGGGGATCATTACCACTAAAGATAAATGTATCTTTAATAATGGTTCACCAATTACCTTTGACTTTGGTAATGTGGGAAATACCTCTGATTATCTCAATGGGCAAAACTACAAAATTACTCGCAACATCCCCATCAAATGCGAAGGGGGAAGTTTTACCGATCCTAATAGCAGAATAATGTTTAAAGTTCAGACTGGTAGCTCAGGTATTGCGAGTTTTGATTCTAATTACCTTGGTACAACAGGCTCTGTAGATAGAAGTAACTTAGGTATCGTATTAAGAGATAAGTCAGGTACGATTATCCCACCTAACCAATATTTTTCAGTTGGCAAACTCAATAATTTCAACGGAAATTGGGAAGTAAGTGCAGCCCCCATAGCCAAAGCGGGCAGTAAAATTACTGAAGGTGAGTTTTCAGCTCATGCGACACTCATTGCGGAGTTTATGTAATGAAAAACAGCATAATAAAGTCAGCTATAACTTGCTTGTTATTGCTCTCTCCGAACACTTTTGCTGCCACTGATATTATTGGTGGAGAGATGGAATTTAAAGGTGTTGTTGTTGCACATGGCTGTACGATTGTTGCGGGAGATGAAAATAAAGTTATTGATTTCAAACAAATATCTGCAAAAGATCTCTATTCACTACAAAAAAGCAACCCCGTTGCTTTTAGTATCAGTTTAGAAAATTGTAGCCAAGATATTTATAAAAGTGTCACTATCACATTAGATGGTCAAGCGCATTCAACAATGCCCAATCATATAGCCGTTACTGGGAGTGGCTCAGAAGATCCGAAAAGTATTGGTATCGCTTTTACCGACAAGGCACATAATATTATTGAATTAAAAAAACCAAGTGCTCCTCAACAGCTTAATAATAAACGGGTACAATTTGATTTTATGGCCTATGTTGAAGCAACATCATCAGCTATTCAAAATCAAACGATACTCACAGGACCATTTCAAGCACAAGCAACCTATACACTCAATTACCAATAACAATTAAGCCAAATAGATGCTATTTGGCTTTCTCTTGTATGATTAAGCCTTGAGTAATTAAACGTTGCTGTTGTTTCAGTTGTTTTTTCTCTGCCCTTCTCATCTTAAAAAACTGGCTCAAGAGTTGTGCGCACTCCTCACCTAAAACACCCGATGTTATTTCAACTTTATGGTTCATTCCGGGATGTTGCAAAATATCAATAAATGAGCCTGCGGCACCTGTTTTTAGATCAGATGCACCATAGACCACTCTTTTTACACGGCTATGCACAATTGCTCCAGCGCACATAACGCAAGGCTCTAACGTGATATATAATGTGGCGTCAAGTAGGCGATAATTCTGTAGATGTTTCCCACCTTTACGCAATGCCATAATTTCCGCATGTGCAGTAGGATCATTATCAATAATGGAGTGATTCCAACCTTTAGCAATGATTTTATTATCAGCGACTAACACGGCTCCTACAGGAATTTCACCGAGTTGTTGTGCTTTATATGCCTGCTCAATCGCTTTATGCATCCAATAAATATCATCTTTAATTTTATTCACAAGAACATCTCTTCATTATTATACAGCGCGGTATTGTAGCCTGTTTTAGATTGATAACTAAAGATATTAGCGTGTGAAATGTTGTAAAAGATATTCCCCTCTGCAACATCAATATATTTAGAATCTTTCACGTATATGATAATCTCACACTCTTTTGTATATAATTGTGTATTTATTTTGTGTGGCAGTGCTCTATTATTTGTAGTAACACTGTCAATTTGCAGTAAAAATACAACCAATAAACTAAAAGTAACATATAAGTGCAAGATATAAGTTACTGTAATTTAATAATTTATATATTAAGTGACTGATATGGCTTTACTAATTACGAAGAAATGCATCAACTGCGATATGTGCGAACCCGAATGTCCTAACGATGCCATTTCAATGGGGAATGATATTTATGAAATCAATCCTGATCTTTGCACTGAATGTGTAGGACATTATGATAAACCGACTTGTCAGTCGGTATGCCCTATCACGAATACAATTATCATCGATCCTGCTCATACTGAATCGCAAGATGAATTATGGGAAAAGTTTGTACTGATCCACCACGCTGACAAAATCTAAGCAAACGCAATCGGGAATAAATTTAAGCGTTATTTTTCTAAAATAACGGTTGCACAGGCGTAACGTTGCTCATCAGCCAGTGTCACGTGAATAGCATTTATTCCCGCTTTTTGCGCCATCTCTTTTGCCACAGCTAAAAAGTGCAATGTTGGTTTACCTAATTCATCATTAGCGACTTCAAAATGGTTAAATGCCAATCCTAAACGAATGCCTGTACCTAATGCTTTGGCTGCGGCTTCTTTTACCGCAAATCGTTTAGCTAAAAAACGAACGGGTTGTTTATGTGATTGATATATAATCCATTCATTATCAGTAAGAATACGTCGCGCGAGGCGTTCTCCTGAACGCCCTATTATCTCTTCAATACGTGATATCTCAACGATATCCATACCTATACCAACAATAGCCATTAGCGACGCGCTTCTCTCATTAGGCGTTTCATTTCTTCAACGGCTGGTGCAAGCCCACTAAATATCGCTCGACCAATAATCGCATGACCAATATTGAGTTCATAAAGTTCAGGTAATGCAGCAATACGTTGTACATTATGATAATGCAAACCATGACCTGCATTGACTTTTAAACCTTTAGACGCTGCATAGGTTACCGCATCACGAATGCGAACAAACTCCTTCTCTTGAGCCTGTTCATCTTCAGCGTCAGCATAAGCACCTGTATGAATTTCAATAAAAGGTGCACCGACACGATCTGCTGCATTAATTTGCTCATGGTCAGGATCAATAAATAAAGAGACTTTAATCCCCGCTAATGATAAACGTTTAATCGCATCAGCCACTTTCTCTTCATTACCCACCACGTCTAAACCACCTTCTGTGGTCACTTCTTGGCGTTTTTCAGGCACTAAACAACAAAAGTCAGGTTGAGTTTGGCAAGCAATCTCAATCATCTCTTCTGTTACCGCCATTTCTAAATTTAATCTTGTTTGAACCGTTTGGCTGATCAGCATTAAATCACGATCGGTAATATGACGTCTGTCTTCACGTAAATGAATAGTGATCCCATCAGCACCCGCTTGTTCCGCAATAAATGCCGCTTGAACCGGATCGGGATAAGTTGTGCCACGGACATTACGTAGGGTTGCAATATGGTCAATATTAACGCCAAGTAGAATATCAGACATGCTCTTCTCCTGAAAAATAACGTTGTATTACCTTAGTTTACACATTCCATAGAGAAGAAAAAGACAATATTATTTATCCTCTATCAATACGCTTTTTTTCGCACACTTTTTAATAGCAAATTGCCGAAACAGCTCTCTACTTTTTAATGGTTTTCCACCTAAATAAGGTTTCAAGGCCATTCGTGTAAACCTTTTTGCTGCTTTCAATGTGCCAGCCGTAGGAAATTCTCGTTTTGCCAGCGATTTTAATTCCAATCCAGTAAAACTATAGTGATCAACCACCAAACTGGCAATAAAGCCTTTTTCTTCTCGGTATCGATAAGTCATGGTATCAGAAACAGGTTCACCACTTCCTGCACAATGCAAAAAGTCTAGGCCATAACCCAATTGCGTTAATAACGCTAATTCAAAGCGCCTTAGAGCAGCTTCTGGAGTAGTTTCACTGGCAGCAAGGATTTGCAAACAAGATAAGTATTCGAAAAAAAGCGTGCTATATGATGTGCCATTTTCCAAAACACGAGAAAGTAATTCATTAAGATACAGACCACTGTAAAGTACTGTGCCTGTTAATGGTAATGCTAAAGAGATAGGCTCAGCATCACGGAGGGTTTTTATCTCACCTCGCCCACTCCAACGAATGAGCAAGGGAGTAAAAGGTTGAAGAGCTCCTTTTAAAGGAGAGCGACGGCCGCGCGCACCTTTTGACAATATGCGCACTCGCCCTTCATTCTCAGTGAAAAAATCGAGCAATAAACTCGTTTCACTGTAAGGCCGAGCATGGATAACAAATGCACGTTGCCAGCCTTCCACTTCAGTAACCTACTATTTTAAATCGTCCACATAGCCAAGGCTACGTAAAGCACGTTCATCATCCGCCCAACCCGCTTTTACTTTCACCCAAAGTTCAAGATGAACTTTGTTTTCAAATAAATCTTCCATATCCATGCGGGCTTCCGTACCGATTTTTTTGATTTTAGCGCCTTTATTACCAATCACCATTTTCTTCTGGCCTTCACGTTCAACCAGAATCAAACCGTGAATATCATATCCACCGCGATCGTTAGTAACAAATTGTTCAATTTCAACCGTCACAGAATAAGGTAATTCTTCACCTAAAAAGCGCATCAATTTTTCACGAATAATTTCTGACGCCATAAAACGTTGAGAGCGATCAGTAATATAATCTTCTGGGAAATGATGAATGGCTTCAGGTAAACAGTTACGCACTATTTTAGCAATAGTATCGACATTCATGCCTTTTTCAGCACTAATCGGCACTACATCTAGAAAATCCATTTGTTGACTTAAAAAACCAATATGTGGCAGTAACTTGGTTTTATCTGTAACGTTATCAACTTTATTAATCGCTAATAGCACAGGACAACGTAGTGATTTTAATTTGTTTAATACCATTTCGTCATCAGGCGTCCAATTGGTTCCTTCGACAACGAAAATAACCAGTTCAACATCACCAATAGAGCTACTTGCTGCACGGTTCATTAAACGGTTAATGGCTCGCTTTTCTTCAATATGCAAGCCTGGGGTATCCACGTAAATAGCCTGATATGCACCATCAGTATCAATACCCATGATACGGTGACGGGTGGTTTGTGGCTTACGTGAAGTAATAGAAACTTTCTGCCCCAATAATTGGTTCAGTAATGTTGATTTCCCTACATTAGGGCGACCGACTATCGCAATAAATCCGCAATAGGTTTGTTCTTCGCTCATTCAAGCTCCAATTGTATTAATGCCTGTTCAGCAGCGGCTTGTTCGGCTTTACGACGGCTTGTACCCATCCCTTTAACAGGTTGGTCGATACCGCTTATCTGACAATGGATCGTAAACTCTTGGTCATGAGCTTCACCACGTACTTGTACAACAACATAAGAAGGTAGTGGTAAATGACGTCCTTGCAAATATTCTTGCAAGCGAGTTTTAGGATCTTTTTGCTTATCACCCGGACTGATTTCAGCCAAGCGATTCTCATACCATTTTAAGATGATATTTTCGATATTTTGAATATCACTATCAAGAAAAATAGCACCAATTAACGCTTCTACTGTGTCGGCCAAAATAGATTCGCGACGAAAACCACCGCTTTTTAATTCTCCCGGCCCTAACCGTAAACATTCACCGAGTTCAAATTCACGTGCTAGTTCAGCGAGGGTATTACCTCGCACTAAGGTTGCACGCATCCGGCTCATATCCCCTTCATCGACACGAGGGAAACGATGGTAAAGCGCATTAGCAATGACATAACTTAGAATTGAATCACCTAAAAATTCTAAGCGTTCATTATGTTTACTACTTGCACTACGGTGAGTAAGTGCCTGTAAAAGTAATTCGTTTTGTTTAAAAGTATAACCCAGTTTTTTTTGTAACTGGTTAACTAATAGAGTATTCATGTGCGATCAATTTCCATTACTTAATTTGAAGCACACGCAACAAACCTGTTTAAAAACAACGAGATATTATCGGGTTGAATAACAGAACTGTTGCGTTTGCACTGGCTCCTGTTTATACAGGAGCCAATCATGTTTAAAGAAGTGGCATATTCTACACTGAGATAGAAAGGAATGCTGTAGCTATTTTGTTAAAAATTACTTAATGCCACCAATACGGCTGAAACGAACACCTGTAGGCCATTCATTTTCTTGTTTCTCGAAGCTCATCCAAATCGTTGTGGCTTTACCGACTAAGTTTTGCTCAGGCACAAAGCCCCAGAAACGACTATCTGAACTACCATCACGGTTATCACCCATCATAAAATACTGACCTTCAGGGACAATCCACGTACCTTGAGGTAATCCCGGTTGAATAAATTCAGGTACAGTAACATCTCCCGGAATAGTCATAATACGATGAGAGACATCACCAATCGTTTCAATTCTCTCTTCTTGGCGAAATTGCGTAGCTGTAGAAATTGGCTCTTCAATCGGAATCGATTTCATACCGCTAATACGTTGACCACCAGGTACACTTTGTAACAGTAATGTCCATTCACTAGGATACGCTGTACCATAGGTTACCGCTATTTCATCATCACATATTGCTTTATTACAATTTGGGTAAATGTGTAATTTCTTCGACGTCATGTCATACACTATTTTATCCCCCGGTAAACCAATCACCCGTTTAATAAAGTCAGTTGATGGATCACGTGGGTATTTAAATACCGCAATATCACCACGTTTAGGTTTACCCGTACTAATCAAGGTTGTTTGTGTAATAGGATCTTTTAATCCATAAGCAAATTTTTCAACCAAGATGAAATCACCGACTAATAAAGTCGGCATCATCGAACGAGATGGGATCTGAAACGGCTCATACACAAAGGAACGCAAAATCAATACAATCGCCAATACAGGAAACAGAGAGCCTAATGTCTCTGCCCAGCTTGGTTTATTAATCGATTTTGCTAACTCTTGCTGATCCTCACTTCCCTGCGTTAACTCTTGTAAACGTTTTAACTTCGCTTTACGGGCTGGCTTTAATTTAAAACGATCTATACACCAAAAAATACCCGTAATTAGCGTTGCCAACGTTAGGATCAAGGCAAACGTGCTAGCCATATTTTCTCCTTAAATTATTTATCTTTACCAACATGCAGTATGGCTAAAAACGCTTCTTGTGGTAACTCGACATTACCAATTTGCTTCATACGTTTTTTACCTTCTTTCTGTTTCTGCAACAGTTTTTTCTTACGGCTAACGTCACCACCATAACATTTAGCTAATACGTTTTTACGTAACTGTTTAACAGTTGAACGAGCAATAATATGATTGCCAATTGCAGCTTGGATCGCAATATCAAACTGTTGACGTGGAATGAATTCTTTCATTTTTTCCACCAACTCACGTCCACGATACGGTGCGTTATCATTATGGGTGATTAATGCAAGTGCATCGACTCTCTCACCATTAATTAAGACATCAACACGTACCATGTTGGAGCCTTGGAAACGCAGGAAGTTATAATCTAACGAAGCATAACCGCGAGAGGTTGATTTTAAACGGTCAAAGAAATCTAATACCACCTCAGCCATCGGAATTTCATAAGTTAATGAAACCTGATTACCATGATAGACCATATTAGTTTGAACGCCGCGTTTTTCGACACATAAAGTAATCACATTACCTAAGTATTCTTGCGGTAGTAACATATGACATTCCGCAATAGGCTCTCTGATCTCTTCAATATTGTTCAGTGCTGGTAGTTTTGATGGGCTATCAACCATGATGATATCACCATTGGTCATTTCCACTTCATAAACTACTGTTGGTGCTGTGGTGATCAGGTCAAGATCATATTCACGCTCTAAGCGCTCTTGGATAATCTCCATATGGAGAAGGCCTAAGAAACCACAACGGAAACCAAATCCTAATGCGGATGAACTTTCCGGCTCATAAAAGAGTGACGCATCATTTAAGCTTAATTTTCCTAATGCATCACGGAATGATTCATAATCGTCAGAACTGACCGGGAATAACCCCGCATAAACCTGTGGTTTGACTTTTTTAAAGCCCGGTAATGGTTTGTCTGCAGGCTTCTGTGCGGCTGTTAATGTATCCCCAACAGGTGCACCAAGAATATCTTTAATACCGCAAACTACCCAGCCTACTTCACCACAACTTAGCGATGTTGTATCAACTTGCTTAGGCGTAAAAATACCAATACGGTCGATATTATAAACTTGCCCTGTACTCATCACTTTGATTTTATCGCCTTTGTTGACTTTACCGTTTTTGATCCGGATAAGTGAGACAACACCAAGGTAATTATCAAACCAAGAGTCAATAATAAGTGCTTGTAGAGGCGCGTCAGGATCGCCTTCTGGCGCAGGTATTTCTTTCACCAGACGTTCAATCACTTCTTTTACACCCACGCCGGTTTTAGCAGAACAACGCACTGCATCGGTCGCATCAATACCGACAATATCTTCAATCTCTTCAGCGACACGCTCAGGCTCTGCGGCAGGTAAGTCAATTTTATTCAATACCGGAACGACAGTAAGATCCATATCTATCGCCGTATAACAGTTTGCTAATGTTTGGGCTTCAACCCCTTGCCCTGCATCGACAACCAGTAAAGCACCTTCACAAGCGGCAAGAGAGCGAGAAACTTCATAAGAGAAGTCAACGTGTCCTGGCGTATCGATAAAGTTAAGCTGATAAACTTCACCGTCATCAGCGGTATAATTGAGTGTTACGCTTTGTGCTTTGATGGTGATACCACGCTCACGCTCAAGATCCATAGAATCAAGAACCTGCGCAGCCATTTCACGATCTGTTAAGCCACCACAAATTTGAATAATTCGATCTGATAGCGTCGATTTACCGTGGTCAATATGTGCGATAATGGAAAAGTTACGTATGTTTTTCATTCTGAAATTATTTTTCTCTATTGCTTTGCTCTATAAATCTGGCTTTAGCGTCGTTCATGGACACAAAGCGAAAACTCTATATTGCAGGAGTTATGATTGATGACGCATTCTACACACTAGAGACATTATACTCAAAGAAACGTTCATCAAACACAAACATTTATGATAAAGCTTACCTTTATTTATGCATCGTAACTGCACTTTCACTAGATAGAAATTTGATTTTTATCTATTAATAAAAAAGATCAGCACCATAAAATAAGTTTAATAACAAAAAAATGGAGCCTATGCCCCATTTTTTATCATATTCATTCTTTATCATTATTCTTGATATTGTACTTGCAATTCATTAGGTGGAAGTCCTATTTGTAAAATAATAGGTTCAAATCCTTCATCTTTACTCCACCAGCGGGCAATATTTTTAGCTAATAAAAAGCCTAACACTCCCCCCACTAAACCACTACAAAAAATAGCCAACTCACTAGAAAGCCACAGACTGGCTATCCCTGCAACGATAAATAATCCCAGCAAAGGAGTAAGGTAAACCAACATAGCGGAGCGAAGTAAACTATTTTCTGGGATACCAACTTCCACTTTTTGCCCCACCACTAAAGGTTGTTCAACAGGAAGTTCTAACTGATGAACAGTTTCAGGGCCTATTTTATTTAATAAATAAGAGCCACAAGCTGCTCGAGCTTGGCAACTCCCGCAACCGGACGATGAGCCATAACGTAGTAAAGCCCTCCCTTGTTGCCAATGTACGACTGTTGCCCACTCTTTAACCATAACTTATACCTTTTACTTTTTGGTAAACACCACACTGTTGACGATTTTCTGTGCTGTTATAAATGGCAATTGTCCAATAAAGGTAATTTCATTGCCATCTTTATCATAGGTATAAATTGTATTACGGCCATATCTCAATGCTTTATCACGTTCGGGGGAATTTAATTGCTGACCACTTTTGTTAACATAAATAGAGAAATCGAATAAGCCGTCACTATATAAAATAGATTGGCTAAATTCATTTTCAGCAATTTGATGATTGCTACGTTTTACCTCTTTAAATCCTTCAGGTAACGTTGTCACACGCCAATTGTAATTCAGTGCTTGAGTGGCTTTGGGGATCAACAATAGCGGGGGCATATTCACTTTATTGAGTGAATCTAACTCACTGATGATTTCTTTATTTTGATTAGCGGTGATCACCCGAAATTGTTCAATAACGTCATTATTTTTATCAAGCAGATCGACCCTTAATGGCAAATATCTCTCTTCATCAATAAATAAGACATATTCATAACGGTCATTATTTTTTGATAGTACACGAACAACACGACTTGGAATGTCGCCGATATGCGTTCTTCCCGCATCAATAAAATTGTAATACTCAGCGAGTTCAGCAAAATTTTGATAAATGATAGCAGGGAGATAATCAACGATATGTTCATTACGCAAACTAAACGCATCTAAACCTGGTTCAAAATAACTGATTTCATTCCCTCGTTGCACGATTTCTCGACGAGTGCTATCCATCTGCATTAATTGTGCTACTGGTTTACCATCAACAAGTGCATGACGATAACGAATAGGAACAATACCTTGAGAATTGATATTAATAAAAGATAATTCGTAAGTAGCGGTTTGCGTTGTATTACCCATCTTTTGCAACAAAGCCTCGGCATTTCCTATTTGAGGTTGTGCCAAGGCTTGTGTTGGTATTGATAGGTAACCCGCTAAAAGTAAAGCGGATAACCATGATTTTTTCATTACGACTCTATTGTTCCTACACGTAATTATAAATTGATACCACAATGATTACTGAGCCTGTTGCTGAGTTGTGTTTTGCGATGCTACAGGCACTTCATCTTGTGGTGCATTGTAGATACGGCGATCTAACTCATACTGTTGCAACATAAGTCCAAGGCGTTGATTACGCTCTTGTAGACGTGTTTGTTGATTTTGGCCTAAATTATCACTTTGTAAATTTAAGCTGACTGGTGCCCCATTCCCCATAATAGGTTGAGTATTAAACACCGGCGTATCAACTTGGAAATCCTCAGCGCTATTGTTGCCATTATATTGCTGAACACCCACAATGACAGCTAATGACACACAGGCAGCAACACCAATTTGTGTTAACTGGCTAGCCCAAGGACGTAATTTTTGTAAGAAAGAGTGCTGACGCCATTGAGAAGGCGCAGGTTGCTGCTCTTGCTGTTGTTCAGGACTTATGCGGACTGGCTCATTTTCTAAAGCGAGTGCTACGCGACTTGCGATATCAAAGTGGATAACCTCTCCTACATCACCACGCATTGCATCACGAACTAAGTGGTAACGTTGCCATGTTTCTTTCATAGATTCATCACGGGCAATCGATCCCATTAATTCTTTATCAAGAACTTCGCCATCCATAAATGCAGAAAGTTTCTCTTTTTGCATGTAAAAGTACCCTTCAGTAAATGAGGGTTCAGCCATCTTATAACTCTTGTATTAATGGTTGAACCTTATTATCAATAGCTTCTCGCGCCCTAAAAATACGTGAACGAACCGTACCTACAGGGCAATCCATAATAACGGCTATCTCTTCATAGCTTAAGCCGTCAAGTTCCCGAAGTGTAATAGCAACCCTTAAATCTTCGGGTAACGACTCTATGGTTTGAAAAACTACTCTCCGTAACTCTTCAGACAACATTAAATTCTCAGGGTTCGAAATTTCTTTTAATGCGTTTGATGTTTCAAAATTTTCAACATCACTCGCATCTAAGTCATTTGAAGGCGGACGCCGCCCTTGTGCTACCAGATAATTTTTAGCTGTATTCACAGCGATGCGATAAAGCCATGTATAAAATGCGCTATCACCACGGAATGATCCAATAGCTCGATAGGCTTTTATAAAGGCTTCTTGTGCAACATCTGGCACATCACCCTGAGGTACATAACGGGAAATCAGACTTGCTACCTTGTGCTGATAGCGGATAACTAGCAAGTTAAACGCTTTCTGGTCACCCAGTTGTACCTTCTCGACCAACATTTGGTCCGTTAACTGCTCGCTCATTAGAGATGGACTCTCCCGAAGTCAAGCCTCAAACTATTTTTCAATGACTCCGTCATATTACTCTCGTTATTCCTTCTCGTTTTTATGAGCTACTTACGTTAGAGCATTAAAATAGAATGAAGTTCAATTCAATTATAATAATAAGAGATGAATCACAAAAAACTGTCGTTGTAATCACCAACCAATCTGCAATTTGCCAAGAAAAAAGCGATAACACAATGTGATAATTTAAATATATACCTTTATTTACAACAATATATACAATCTTAAACAATGTAATATTAACGGCAACATTAGTCTTTAATAATATAAATAAAAATCTGTGACCCAAGATTGGAACTGGATTGTGTAATGACCGTCATTATTGCGGATAATCAGCTCTTCAATATTACATGGTTTAGTTTCGCCTTGATACTGTCTTTGAAAGGCTAGCAATATGCGATGGTAAGGCTTATCTGCACTATCTTTAATATTAACTCGCTGTACGACATTCCACCCTTTTCTTTGTGAGATTTCAATAAACTGTTCACCGATTAAATAGGGTAACACCACACAAAATAGGCCTTCATCTGTAATAAGTTGTTGTGCATTATCAAGCAAACCTTCATGGGTCAATGTTTTCGTATAACGGGCTTGCTCGCGCTCTTGGTTACGGCATGCAACCGCTGGCTCAAAATAGGGTGGATTACTCACAATAAGATCATAGCGAGTTGGCGCTTGTTGCGCATATTGATAAATATCATGATGATAAATATGGATTAACGAACTCCACTGTGATTGTTGCGCATTTTCACGCGCCTGTAATGCGGCATCTTCATCAAGTTCAATACCATCAATACGCTCAACCTGCGGGGCACGTTGCGCTAACATCAAGGCAATTAATCCACTTCCCGTACCAATATCAAGCACCGTTTTTGCTTTAGTGATAGGCGCCCAAGCACCTAATAAAACGCCATCAGTACCCACTTTCATTTCACACTTATCATGAGCGACAAAAAATTGTTTAAATGTAAACCCGCCTTTGCGTAAACCTGCTTTCTTTACTTTCTTTTGCTTCATTGAATCGCTCTAATGATTTGTATAACTCTTTCTATTCTTAGAATGAATGCAATCCATATAATAGAAAAAGCGATATATGGTAAGATAACTTTTTTGCTACCTCTATCTTAACATTAAACGCTTTATATTCGATGCTTGCTTATTGACTTTAAGCCTAAAAAACAACACATAGCTGGAACAATCGATGATATATAATGTGATAGCGGTAAATCCTCTGGCTTTTAACAGAGGATAATGTCAAAATCCGCGCCCTAAATAGAGGTATACAATGACAGCCACGACATTTTCCAGTCTTGAACTTGATGAAAGTTTATTGACCGCATTAGAAGAAAAAGGATATCAACGTCCTACTGCTATCCAAGCAGAAGCTATCCCTGCCGCAATGGAAGGACGTGATATATTAGGCTCTGCACCAACGGGTACAGGGAAAACAGCGGCATTCTTACTTCCTGCTATTCAACATTTACTTGATTATCCACGAAAAAAATCAGGGCCACCTCGTGTTCTGATCTTAACACCAACCCGTGAACTTGCTATGCAAGTCGCTGATCAAGCAAAAGAATTATGCGCTCATACCCATCTAGACATCGCCACTATCACCGGCGGTGTTGCTTATATGAATCACGCAGAAGTTTTTAGTGAGAACCAAGATATTGTTGTTGCCACAACAGGTCGCTTATTGCAGTACATCAAAGAAGAGAACTTTGACTGTCGTGCTGTTGAAATGCTGATCCTCGATGAAGCTGATCGTATGTTAGATATGGGTTTTGCTAACGATATTGAAACTATTGCTGGGGAAACTCGTTGGCGTAAACAAACATTACTCTTTTCAGCCACATTAGAAGGCAATGCTGTGATTGATTTTGCACAGCGAATTCTTAATGAACCGGTTGAACTGAACGCTGACCCTTCTCGTCGTGAGCGTAAAAAAATCCAACAATTTTACTATCATGCAGATAATCTTGACCATAAAACTGCCTTACTTGCACATTTACTCAAACAAGAAGAAGTTAAAAAATCGATTGTTTTTGTACGTAAAAGAGAGCGAGTCAGAGAGTTAGCCGCAGCATTAGAAAAACAAGGTATCAAAGCCAGCTACCTTGAAGGCGAAATGGCTCAAACACAACGTAACGAAGCGATTAAACGTGTAGAGTCTGGCAAAATGCATGTGCTGATTGCGACAGATGTGGCGTCTCGAGGTCTTGATTTAGAAGATATCACCCACGTCTTTAACTTTGACTTACCGCGCACAGCTGATGTTTATTTGCACCGTATTGGCCGTACAGGTCGAGCGGGTCGTAAAGGGACTGCCATTTCATTAGTTGAAGCACACGATTATCCGCTACTTGGTAAAATTAGCCGTTATATCCAAGAGCCGATTAAATATCGTGTTGTAGCCCAATTACGTCCAGTGACTAAAGCCCCTAGTCAAAAAGCATCATTTAAGCCTTCTAAAAAAGTATTAGCAAAACGCAAAGCGAAAAAAGTAGAAGAGAAAAAAAACGTAAAAGAGAAAGTACGCGCACGCGATCGTAAAAATATTGGTAAACGCCGTAAAACCGCTACTGATAAAACCACCATCACTGCGGAAAAAACTAATCATATAAAAACAGAGCAACAATAATCTGTCTTCTTTACGTTACTTTGAACCATAATAAAAAACCGTCGTTATTAAATAACGGCGGTTTTTTATATTATCTTCTTTATTGATAAACAAAAAAACCTGATATAAACATACCAGGTTCTATCATTACTTAATGATTTTTAGTGAAAATTACAGGCTTTCAGTGAAAGTACGAGTAATTACATCACGTTGTTGTTCTGGTGTCAGTGAGTTAAAACGCACTGCATAGCCGGATACACGAATAGTCAATTGAGGATATTTCTCAGGATTGTTAACGGCATCTTCTAATGTTTCACGGCTTAATACGTTAACGTTTAGGTGTTGACCACCTTCTACACGTACTACCGGTTTAGATTCTACCGGTACTTCACGGTATTCGATGTTGCCTAATGCATCACGGCTAACAACTTGGCCTTCTTCAAAGCCTTTTTTTGCACAAATACAACGTGCTTCGCAGTTTTCATCATCTAACAACCAAAAAGAATGTAATAAATCGTCGTTATCAGCTTTAGTAATTTGGATACCAGTAATCATTTCGACCTCCAATGTGGGCACAAAATCAAATTCTAATGGCATATCAGAATTTGGGTATTTGGTCTAACCAATGTTTCTGTTTACTTATATACCAGTATAAATGGCGTCATTCTTTGATAAATATCAATAAGATTGATAAGGACATAACGGGTAATGGTGCAAAGTCTTGTTTTAAATCAATAATTACAACCCATGCAATTGCAATTTTTTTTGTAAATTTTCAAAAAATTTTTTAAATAACAATTAATTCGATTTTTTCGAGACGGAACATTTTCTTTCCATGGGTGAAATCGGTAAGCTTAGCCCCATAAGATATCAACAAGGATTTTATGTTATGACTACACCATTAACTTGGCATGATGTAATAGGTGCTGAAAAAGAAAAACCCTATTTTCAGCAAATTTTGTCTCAAGTCGCACAACAAAGACAAGCAGGCAAAATAATTTATCCTCCACAAGAAGATGTATTTAACGCTTTTCGCTTCACTCCCTTTGAAAATGTTAATGTTGTGATTTTAGGTCAAGATCCTTACCACGGCCCCAATCAAGCCCATGGGCTTTCCTTTTCTGTACGTCCCGGCGTTCCGGCTCCCCCTTCATTAGTTAATATGTATAAAGAGCTTGAACAAGAATACCCTGACTTCAAACGACCTAATCATGGTTATCTTGAGAGCTGGGCTCAACAAGGGGTATTACTACTTAATACCGTTCTTACAGTAGAGAAAGGCCAAGCTCACTCTCATGCTAACTATGGTTGGGAAGTTTTTACTGACGCGGTTATCGAACAAATTAATCAACGTCGTGAAGGCGTTATTTTCCTACTTTGGGGCGCTCATGCTCAGAAAAAAGGTCGTTTTATTGATACTAATAAACACTTTATCTTAAAAGCCCCTCACCCTTCACCACTCTCTGCACATCGTGGTTTTTTAGGCTGTGGTCATTTTAAACAAACCAATAATCTATTAGCGCAACAAGGACGCACGCCCATTAATTGGCAACTTGATCCTATTGAATAAGCTAGTGATAAAAACACAAAACCGCACAAAAGTGCGGTTTACTTATCCCACGCCCTGACTTATTGGCGCATTGATATAAGAATTATGGTTCTTATTTCGATACCACTACCATTGCTGGACGTAATAGACGACCATTTAAGGTATAGCCTTTTTGCATCACATCAACGACATGGTTTGCTTCATGCTCAGGGCTATCAATTAATGTCATCGCTTGGTGTACTTCAGGATTGAAGGCGACATTTTTTTCTTCAACGACTTCGATACCAAACTTACGCACCGCATCTAAGAATGATTTCAGGGTTAACTCTAAACCTTCAATCATCGGTTTCATTTGTTCATTTTCATGATCAGCGGCAGATAAAGCACGCTCTAAATTATCCAATACAGGTAGTAGCTCATTAGAAAATTTCTCAAGCGCAAATTTATGTGCTTTTTCAACATCCTGTTGAGTACGACGGCGAATATTCTCAATTTCGGCTTGAGCACGGATCATCGCTTCACGTTCCGTTTTTTGTGATTGCTGCAACTGTTTTTCCAGCTCATCAACGCGTGCAAGCGCTTGAACTAACTCAGCTTGTGCATCAAACTCCGCCTGAGCGTCTTCGCTTTTCACTTGCTCTTGAGATTCATTCATTACCGATTCCATTCCTTCTTTTTCTTTTGAGACTTGCTCTTCATGTACGTTTTGTTCTTTACTACTCATGAATATCTCCGCGTAGTTTTAGTATTCATCTTCATATTTAGTTTATTATGGGGATCAATAAACGGGTTTCAAGGAATAGGCGCTAAACGAGGGTAAAAAAAATGCCAGATAATACCGTAACGGAAGAAAAACAATTTAAATGCATTGGCATCGTCGGTCATCCCCGCCATCCTGAAGCACTTTCGACACATGAAATGCTCTATTATTGGCTCCTTGATAAAGGATATGACGTCATTATCGATACCCAAGTTGCTGAAGAATTAAAGCTCACCGATGCACAAACGGGCGATTTAACACAAGTCGGCAAACTCGCTGATCTGGTTATTGTTGTTGGGGGTGATGGCAATATGCTAGGCGCCGCCCGTGTTTTATCGCGCTATAATATCAAAGTGATTGGTGTAAACCGCGGTAACTTAGGTTTTCTGACCGATCTTGATCCTGATAACGCATTACAACAATTAACTAATGTATTAGCAGGCCATTATCGTGAAGAAAAACGCTTCTTACTTGAAGCTCGTGTCTGTGCTGAAGGACAAAGAACACGGATTGGCACCGCCATTAATGAAGTCGTACTTCACCCCGGCAAAGTCGCGCATATGATTGAGTTTGAAGTCTATATTGATGATCGTTTTGCATTTTCACAACGTTCTGATGGTCTAATTATTACCACACCAACCGGATCGACGGCGTATTCACTCTCTGCAGGTGGCCCTATTCTTACACCTAATCTTGATGCGATTGCGCTGGTTCCGATGTTTCCCCATACGCTCTCTTCACGCCCTTTAGTCATTAGTAGCGACAGTCAAATTCGCTTAAAATTCTCACAAACCAATATTGATTACGAAGTCAGTTGTGATAGTCAGCTTGTATTACCTATCAAAGAAGGGGATGAGGTAATTATTAAGCGGAGTCGACAAAAACTTAATTTAGTCCACCCAACTGACTACAACTATTTTAATACACTCAGCTCAAAATTAGGTTGGTCAAAAAAAATGTTCTGATTTTTGTGCCTCGCTACTTTACTGTATAAAAAACCAGTTTATACTGTATGTAATTACAGATATGTTTTTATACAGGAGAGGCACTATGCTGACTCAATTAACTATTAGTCATTTTGCCATAGTCCGTGAACTTGAAATCGACTTTTCTGGTGGCATGACCACAATTACCGGTGAAACGGGCGCAGGTAAATCTATTGCGATTGACGCATTAGGCTTGTGTTTAGGAAACCGTGGTGATGCTAATATGGTTCGCCCTGGTGCCACTAGAGCGGATTTATGCGCACGATTTTCACTCTCTGATACCCCTTCCGCCCAGCGTTGGTTAGAAGAACATCATCTTGACGATCATAACGAATGCCTATTAAGAAGAACCATTGCAGCAGATGGCCGCTCTCGTGGTTTTATTAATGGCACTTCTGTCCCTTTGTCTCAACTAAGAGAGCTTGGCTCATTGCTGATCCAAATTCATGGGCAACATGCTCATCAACAACTGTTAGAGCCTCGCTACCAAAAACATTTACTTGATATCTATGCTAATGAACCTGCTTTATTAAAAAAGATGAAAGCGGCTTATCAAACCTGGCATCAGAGTTGCCAAACCTTAGCGACTTTTCAACAACAATCTTTAGAAAGAGAAGCAAGGCAACAACTGATTGATTATCACTTAAAAGAGCTTAACGAGTTCCAACCTGTTGCGGGGGAATACCCTGAATTAGATCAAGAATATAAAAGGTTATCTAATTGTGGTCAATTTCTGACCTTGAGCCAAAATAGTTTACAGATCTTAAGTGATAACGAAGAACAAAATATTTTAAGTATGCTGAATGTGGCCAAACATGAGATCAGCGAACTTTCCACAATGGAGAGCCAATTTAATTCACTGTTAGATATGCTGGAAGAAGCAAGTATTCAAATTAGCGAAGTGAGTGATGAACTACGCCACTACAGTGATCGTTTAGAAATGGATCCTAACCGTTTATTCGAATTAGAAAAACGTATTTCCAAATATATTAGTCTATCTCGTAAACATCGTGTCACCCCTGAAGAGCTATATGAATTGCATCAACAATTAATTGAAGAAAAAGAGGCACTATTACGCCAAAATGATGACTGTGATGCATTAATGGAACAAGTTAAAATTGATCATGCAGCTGCATTGGACGTGGCAAAACAACTTCATCAAATTCGTCAACAGTATGCACACGAATTAAGCCAGTTGATTACCAATAGCATGCATCAATTATCAATGCCTCATGGCTATCTTACTGTAGATACATTGTTTGATGAAAATGTCTTACAAATTGATGGTGCGACAAAAGTTGAGTTCAATGTCACCACCAACCCAGGGCAACCTCATCAAGCTCTCTCTAAAGTTGCGTCTGGCGGTGAGCTATCACGTATCGCACTTGCTATCCAAGTGATCACCGCAAAAAAAATGGATACACCCGCGCTGATTTTTGATGAAGTAGATGTTGGTATTAGTGGACCAACAGCAGCTATTGTCGGTAAGTTATTACGTGAATTAGGCGAATCGACACAAGTTATGTGTGTTACTCACCTACCGCAAGTAGCAGGCTGTGGTCATCAACACTATTTTGTTAATAAAGAGACTAATGGTGAAGAGACAGAAACCACCATGAAGCTGTTAACTAAAAAAGAGCGTTTACAGGAGTTAGCCCGCTTATTAGCAGGAAGTGAAGTGACTAAAAACACCCTTGCTAACGCAAAAGATCTGCTGGCAGCCTAACGATTAACAAACTTTTATCGATATTTAGGGTCTTAGGCAGAGCGTGAAAGGTTTTCAATTGCTGCATTGTCGATTATCATCGTCACTATGACCCTAAAAGGAATGTAATAGCCATGCGTTTTAAACTGTTAAAAGTTGCCGCCTTATCTTTAGTCGTAATGACTTCAGGTTGCTCGATGTTCGAAAGACTGGTTTATCACCCAGATATCAATCAGGGTAATTATTTAACACCAGCCGAAGTCGCCAAAGTTCAACAAGGAATGACACAGCAGCAAGTTCAATTTGCCCTCGGAACACCTATGCTGAAAGATCCTTTCGGAACTCAAACTTGGTATTATGTTTTCCGTGAACAGCCAGGCCATCAAAAAGTGCGTCAAGAAACTCTGACACTGACATTTGATAATAATGGCATACTGACTAAGATTGACAAACAAGGTGATATGCCGAGTTTTTCTAATCAAACCAGTAAAGACTAATCTCACTATACGATTGGCAAAAACGAAATTGCACCCCATTTGTAATTCAACAATGGGGTGTGTTTTATGACCAACATATCGATGCAATCAATGAGATACAATGATTTGATTATGACGTGGTGAAAATGTTAACTATTCAGTTTTTTGGCGTGCTTTTTCAGCGCGTTTACGGCGCATCTCTTTAGGATCAGCGATTAACGGTCGATAGATTTCAACGCGATCGCCATCACGCACATTATCACTCAATTTTGCTGGCCGACTATAGATACCCACTTTATTTTTAGTTAAATCGATATCATTACAAATCGTTAAAATATTTGAGGCAATAATTGCTTGTTCAACAGTATCCCCCATTGTTAGCTCCACAGGGATAACATATTGTTTATCTGGTAACGCGTAGGCTACCTCAACCCATATTTTAGTCACGATAAATCTCTTTCGCTCTTTGAGTAAACGCCTGCACCATATTATTTGTTAAGTCTTTAAAAATACGGCCAAAAGCTAACTCAATTAATTTATTGGTGAACTCAAAGTCTAGCTGAAACTCAACCTTACATGCATTATCATCTAATGCGGTAAATACCCAGCCTCCGGTTAGTTTACGAAAAGGGCCATCCACAAGACGCATATCAACACGTTCATTGGTTTTTAAAAAATTATGGGTAGTAAATGTTTTACTGATCCCTGCTTTAGAAACCTGAACAGATGCAATCATTTCTTCTGGAGTGCTTTTGATCAGTTTACTTCCAACGCATCCTGGTAGAAAATCAGGATAAGTAAGAACATCATTCACTAGTTTAAACATTTGCTCTGCACTAAAAGGAACTAGAGCAGATCGACTAATCTGAGGCATAGTTATTCCTGTACGACAACACTGTGTGCGATCATATCATTGAACAGTGATTAAATAAAAATCTAATGGAATATAGCTTAAGTTTTACGCAATTGAAAAGAAAACAGACGCTTAAATGATTTCTTTCTATTGCTCATACAGTATAATGTGGAAATTATGACAAAGAAAAAATCACACAAACCCGGCTCTGCCACTATTGCACTCAATAAACGTGCTCGCCATGAATATTTCATTGAAGATGAAATCGAGGCGGGACTGTCGTTACAGGGCTGGGAAGTTAAATCACTGCGTGCGGGTAAAGCCAATATCAGTGATAGCTATGTAATCATGCGTGATGGTGAGGCATACCTGTTTGGTGCCACCATTACACCGTTAAACGTTGCCTCTACTCATGTTGTTTGTGATCCGACACGTACGCGTAAACTGTTATTAAAACAACGTGAATTAGCTAATCTCTATGGCCAAATAAACCGTGATGGTTACACCGTGGTTGCCCTTTCCTTATATTGGAAAAATGCATGGTGTAAAATCAAAATTGGCGTAGCTAAAGGTAAAAAAGATCACGATAAGCGTGACACCATAAAAGATCGTGAGTGGAAATTAGACAAAGCACGGATCATGAAAAATGCTAACCGCTAAATTGCGTTAACTACTAGCAATAGCAGGTATTTTTCTGATATACTCACTTTCAACAACTTGGGGCTGATTCTGGATTCGACGGGATTTGCGAAACCCAAGGTGCATGCCGAGGGGCGGTTGGCCTCGTAAAAAGCCGCAAAAAGATAGTCGCAAACGACAATCAATATAAAGCACTAGCAGCTTAATAACCTGCCTAGAGCCTTCTCTCCCTAGCTTCCGCTCTTAAGACGGGGATAAAGAGGAGTCAAACCCAAAAGAGATCGCGTGGATGCCTAGCTTGGGGTTGAAGCGTTAAATTTAATCAAGCTAGCTTATTTGTGGCGTGTCTGTCCGCAGCAAGTAAGTGAATTTAAAGACTAGACTAAGCATGTAGTGCCGCGGATGTAGAAATTTCGGACGGGGGTTCAAATCCCCCCAGCTCCACCAAATAAAACAAGGGGTTACGTGAAAACGTAGCCCCTTAATTTTTAGAATGTCCACATTACGTCCACACAGAAAAAGATTAGCTATTTAATCAATACAGCCATCTAGTTGTTTCAATCCATACTGTTTAATTTTTCTTATAATCCTTTAAGAAGGTAATATTCAGTGAATACAAATGAAAAACCACCTAAATATAGTGATATATCAATACAACTCCCTGATGATCTAAAGGCTGATTTTCTGATAAAATGTAAACAAGCTGGCTTGGATGCTGGTGAAGTAAAGTATTTTTCTGTTGGTGCACCTAGTGTTTTACGAGTGTTATATGAAACACTTACAAAAACCAAAGTTATGGTGCCTAAGCTATTAGGGATATTAAAAATGTTTAACCAACAACGTAATATCAGAGTTGAAGTGTACACCGATAAAAAAATTATCGATTTAAAAGGTTATTCAGAAGAAGAAGCACAACGCTTATTTGAGAAATGCGATGGTATTCGTCTTTCTCATCGTGAAGAAAAAAAATAAATTGATTCTTATAAAAAAATAAAAACCACTTTTAAACAAGTGGTTTTTATTTTATGTAGTTATATTGTTCTAAATTAACTGTCTTAATATATGTTAAAATACCTTTTTTTACATAAGGTGATTTGGTTTTAATATATTCAATTAAAAACTCCAACATTCTTTTTTGCGTTATTCTTAATGAATGATGTTCTATCTCTATATTAAATACTGTAATTTTAGTTGATGGTGGTGTTCTTTTATCACTAATAATATATTTTGATTTCTCAACACATTGAATCAATTTACAATATATAACATCAAGAGTATCCTTATCATCAGCAGAAATAACTATATCATCCATATACACACTTATTTTTACATTTTTTTTATTAAATAATTCTAATAATACATTTCCTAAATAACTTTTATGTAAGCAAAGAGTTGCTAACATAGGTGATTGTAAAAAACCAAAAGGCAAAATATGAGCTAACCTTGAGTCTGTTGGGTTTTTTATTGTAGACATTTTCGCTATATTACGAGCTTGCTCATATGAGTAAAATTCTTTTAACGCTCTAGAAACACGACTTCGACTAGTTGAATTAAAAAAACCTTTAAGATCAATATAAGCAAAATAATAGCTATCTAAATGAACTTTTAAAGCTTCAATATGTCCACCTTTTCGAAAATGATAAAAATATACAGGAGGAGTCCATTTAGTAGATAAACTATTTAATATTTTTATACCTTCACTTCTTGTTAACTCAGAAGGTACATAAACCCATTTATCTTTCTTAAGCTCAAATTTATGAATCCAACGTTCTTGATAATTCTTCATCGTTTTTTTTATAGTAGAAGACCATGCTAATGAGGTCGTAATGTTTGATGACAAAATCGATTAAATTATCAGCTAATGAAATGCTAGCATCAACTAATTTAATGATACCAATCATCAAAAAAATTCGCTCATTAGCTAAGCCATAATTTATTTTCATAAATATATTCTCCGAAATACCCTGACGATACTTAGCGCAAGCGCATGGTCTAGACTAAAAACAATACACACTTAGGAACAACTTGTGACAACTTTGCGACGAGTTTGCGACAATTCGTCGTAACCTAAGGCGACTATTAACATTCCACTAAGTGTGGCAAAAGTTTATTTCAGAGTGAGGCCAAAAAGCCTAACGTCAGGTTAAGTTAATAATATATAATTTCAGTAAATGATCAAATAACTTAAAGCTACTTAATTGATTTTTCATAAAAGTTTATTTTTAGGTAATACCCATCTTTTTTTAACCTTACCACGTAAAACAATAATTATCTTTACTTATCAATTAATTAAAATAAAATTTAGTTGCTTCCCTTATCCCTCAAACTGAAATAACCTGAAATCTTTTACAATCATTTCAGTTTGACACCTATGCAAAGCCCCCTATCCCCGCGCGCCCTCGCGATATGTTTTGTAAAAAATTCAAACTGAAATATTTTTTTGATCCAAATTGTGCAGGCGGGTGCGGATTAGTGCGTTTTACGTCGTGAATGATTTTATTTCGTGGGTATTGCGCGCACTGAGCCACGCGCTATCGATGCGATCCATTTTGAGCTAACGCAGATGTATTGTGAGTATTGAACGCCTTAGCGTGGCGTAGAAGTGGTTATATTGAGGGTGTAAAAAAGCCCGCAAGCGCGGGCAAGGATGGTAACGATTTTATCACCCAATGACAGGTGAATACTTCTGTTTAAGTCCTGCTGATTTGGTGCCTGTGTTGCTAATGGCTGAGGCATTTAACGGACTGCCCGTGTTGTTATGAGTATGGCTTGCAGTGAGTGCAGCTAACTCATTCACCACATCTAAGGTATCTAACATGCATTGCATCACATTCAATTGTTCATTACCTAAATAAACAACCGGTGCCGTGATTTTTTGCATCGCGCCAGCGATACTGGAACGCACTGCCCCGATTTTTTCTTCTAACTGTTGGCCCACATCAACCGTCATGTTTTTGCCAACAGCCACAACCTTATTGGCTTGTGTTGCCTGGCTAAAGTCACCCTCTGCAATTTGCATAATGGCACCTGCCATTAACGTGCTTGTGCCTATCACGGTCGTTTTATCGGTGGCTTGTACGGTGGTTTCTCTGGCGATAACCGTGCGATTTTCTGTGTCGGTTTTAACTTCACGGTGCATCGATTCTTCAATAATTTTTTGGTCAGTTTGACGATGCCATGTGCCGTCTTGTGTTACCCGCTGTGATACCTCTTGACGTTGCTGTTGCAGTTGTTCGCCTGGCTTAATGTCGGGCAAGGTATTGCCATGACTTAACACTTGGCGAATAAAGGGTTTATCTGCACGGCCATTTTCAAACGCAATTTCGACCATCGAACCCACAGGCGGATATTGAAACATTCCCGACTCATTGCCTGCCATGGGTAATGGTAACGGCACCGCGTGATAAACGGGTGCCACATCATTGCCATCGGCATCAACCATTTGCACGTCAACGGCGTATTTGGGCCTGAATGGGTCTGAAATATCCCCTGCCGTGGTATTTTCTGTCGGTGCTTCAACACGGGCAAATTTCGGTAAGTGCAACCCTGCCGAAAGTTCAGGATACGCATTATCAATTTGTTGTTGGACTATGGTGCGGTTTTCAGCTCGTCCTGTAATCACATCAGGGCTAATCCATGTTAACGTCATATTGTCGTTATCCAGCGCCACACGCTCTAGGCGTTTATCATTCACTTTCACACCAGGCCGTAAACTTTGCACCATCGGAATGGTCATTTGATTACCGGCACGTTGTTCAGAAGAGAATTGATTGTCTATTTCGACCTCTTTATCTTTCCAAAATGAATCCGCCCAACTCCCCACGAATACGTCACCATCGGGCGTTTGATACCACACATAATCGGGAATATTGAATACTTTTCCTAGGCTATTTAATAATTGATAGCCCGTGCCATTATGGGTGTAATGTGGAATTGGGGTATTCACATATTCGGCATCCGGTAACACAAAATGTAATCCGCTGTGCTCTTTTAGATAATCGGTGATCTGTTTTAAGGTAGGATGCTGAAAAGAGCACGGCCACATTCTGTCGAATACACCAACTAACTCCCGCACAAACAATTTTTGAAAACCATTTTGTGACGGTTGCGAACGTTCTACGTAACCCGTGAAATACCGTAAGAGTAAATCAGTGTAGCCAATATCAAGGCGCACCAATTTACCCGTGTAATCGGTATCGGTTTTAGCCGTAATAAAGCCACGGCCACATTGCGATAATTCCAGCACCATTTTAACGTCGACAAGGTGCGTTTCATCACCGGATAAATAAAGTCGATTAATTGGTTTCATCTTTTAATCTCCCAAAGCATCATTAACTGGCTTCAATACATTTTTCTCAAACCAGCTTAATTCCTGCTCTTGTTCTGGCGTTCCTTCGCCATTGGCTTTTGACTTATTACTCATATTTTGTGTTTTGGCTTTAACTTGCCCTGCTGAACGACTTTCGCGTTTTTCGGGTACGGATAAATGCTCACGTAAAGTAAAGGTGACTTGCCAGGCTTGTTTACCGTCCATCTTTGACGCATCAATGCCGTTAGTGAATGTGCCAAGACGAAAATTAATCGCGCTAGCCATGCGGTTGGCGACACGGTAGCGTTTTAGTAGTCCGTTCTCTTTGGCTTCTGCTAAGGCAAATAAACGGGTTAGCGTTTTTTCTTCGGTGAAAGGAATAGTGCCCGTAATGCGGAGTTCTTTGGGCTTAATGCCCTGCTCACTGTTGACGGTACTTGAGGACTGCCCTGATTGGTCTTTGTCCTGATACATCATCGAGGGGGTGACGGTCAGGTTTTTTAATAAAATGGCTTCACCGTCCAACGCCAACGTAATGATTTGGCTGATTTTCGGTGTGTTATTTTCGTACAGTGGTGTCTGTGTCATGCATCATTCCTTTGATTGCATCAATATCGCCCGCAAAAAGCGTGGCCAAGGTATAAACCGCATCTTGTTCAGGGATTTCTTTTTTCATTTTATCGGCTAATTCTGCGCCGTTACCTTTTCCCTGGAACACCCAAACCGTGGTTGATTTTCCCAGTAAGCCCGCCAATGAATCAGCCATGCCTTGCAAGATATTTTTTCGACTTTCAGCAAATCCTTTTACGCTAGAAAGTAACCCCGCCACACTTGCCCCACTTGAGGCTTCACTTTTTGCTTTTTCAATTAATACCGCATTGATTACCGCACGGCTATTATTGGTTGATAACGTTTGAGGTTCAGGAATACCGGCTAACGTTTTAGCGGGTATCTGCATTTTGGTGATATTCAAGCTTTCGGCTGTTTTGGCCATACGTTCAACTTGGCTAAACACAGGTAAAGGCAATACCCCCGAAAAGCCTTGAATTGCATTGATAAACTCGTCATGGGTACGGGCGCAAATCATCGTCACCACAATATCAACCTCACCCGCCCCCTGAATTTTATTCGCAATATAATTAATTGCATTGGTGGGACTTAAATAACTGCCTGTGGCAGTATTTTGTCCGACACCATAAATAAACGGGTGAACGGGTAATAATGAACAGGTAATGCCCGTTATATCGCCAGAAAGTGCGAATCGCTTACGTTGCCAATGGTTAGTCATAAATATAGACTCCTAAAGCTGAGCCATAGTTGCTATCAATCATTTTCAACTTTTTACCGTCTTTAGAAACAATAAAATCCCAATACCCTTGTTGCCCCATAGGAACACCTATCCTAATTTCAGGGATAGGTGGTATTAAAAATCCCGTATAAGTTTTATCTCCACTTTGACGTTGAACAAAAACAAGCTTCCCCAAAATATTTTCTGTTAATGTAATTTCCGTCACCGCTGACTCACCGTTAAAGTCGCCAATTTTTCGCCATATTGCATTAACGCCCTTACGTTGATAACGCTCATCACCTTGCACTTGCGTTAATGCCCCTACATCTACCGCATTTAGATGGATATCCTTATTCAGCTGTTTACCATTCACTTTTCGAGCATTAGGCACTCGGCCATTGGCATTGTTATTAGCATTATTGGCTGTGGTTTGTGCAGTATTGGCTTTAGTCACCGCACTGTTTGCCGTATTTTGCGCATTGGTCGCCATGGTTTTGGCTTCATTGACTTGTGCGGGGGTCGATGCGCCCACATCGCCCGCGTTTAAGGTAATATCCGCATTCAACTGCTTACCATTCACTTTACGGGTATTAGGCACACGGCCATTGGCATTGTTATTAGCATTATTGGCTGTGGTTTGTGCAGTATTGGCTTTGCTCACACCATCATTGGCGGTCTTTTGGGCATTGTCGGCTTTCGTAACCGCACTGTTTGCCGTGTTTTGCGCATTGGAGGCCATCGTTTTGACTTCATTGACTTGTGCGGGGGTAGCTGCCCCCACATTTCCCGCATTTAAGGTAATATCTTTCGTACCATCAAACGGCACCCCCGAAATTTTGCGCGGAGTCGCCAGCTTTTGTGAGGCAACGGCCGTTCCTGTTGAAGGTAATCGCGTATTGGCATTGTCGTTAGCCGACTTTGCTGATGCCATTGCGTTATTATGTAAATCGGTCACTAATTTTTGTGTTGGGGCTAATGCCTGACTAGTGCCCGTTTTATCCGTCAGTTGAGTAAATCCTTTGGCCGTTAATGTTGCATCAGGGTGATTACGAGACTGAGCATGTTTCTTTAACGCATCATCTAATTGCTGAAAATCCAGTGTTCCTTTAGGGCGTAAATCGGTAACTTTTCCGTCCGCTGAAATCGACGCTATCGCAAACACAAAATGTGCAAAATCTGCATTATCAATATAGTTTTTTAAATCAGGTTTGACGGTCAGCTTAATGTGGGTTTGCCAACGACTGGTAATATTGCCCTGGTAACTCACATCAGCATAAACTTTGGTATTTTCCGCAGGCACGGTGATATTTTGGTTTGTGATTAATTCCGCCCGTAAACCACCGATGTATCCAATACCTTTTGTGACAAAATATTGATTCCCTGTCTTAGCTACTAAAAACGCATCATCAAAAAAAGAGGCCTCACCGTAACTGTCGGTATTAACTAGGCGTTGCATTTCATCGATGCCAGAAAGTCTTGCAGTAAAATCAATCTGCCACATTTCTGCAGGTGTGGTAATGGCGGTTTCTTTGCTTGCCCCTAAATACTCCAGCAAGAAAGAGCGGGTTAACACGTTGCCCTGTTGCCCTGCTTGGGTTTTAATTTTTCGTTGGGTAGGCGCATGCACAATCATCGCTACCGTACCGGATTTTTTATTTAATAGCCCAATCCAGTTAAAATCAAAATCTCCAATTTCGGCACCGATAGTCACCGAATAGGCCACGGCATTTTGATTGACGACGCCCGTTTTATTCACGGTTTGGCGATGCATGATATATTTTGCATCGGGCAGGCCTTCATTGCGGTCAATCGGTTTTTCAATCTCTAAATTCGGGATATGTGCAAAGACGAACTCGTCTAACACAATCAAGTTTCCATCAATCGACTCTTGGGCTTTCCAGCGCTCAAATGCCGTTGTAATAATAGATTGTGACATTTGTTACTCTCCTTGTAACAGTGATGCGCCAAAGGTCTGATATTCACAATCAGCCCAACCAAACCGCATCACTAATTGATTATTGGTGATCACTTCAAAACGATAACGGCGACACGTGCGCCCATACTGGCGAATAATGCCCATCAACAAATCGGGGTTGCCTGCGATTTGTCCGTCACTGACCCGTAAAATAATGACATCCCAGTCAATATCAGGCTGACGCTCTAACAGTTCGACATAGCCCACACCGAGACGCTCAAAAATGGCAATAAAACCACTGACCGACCCCGCATCACGGGCATTAATAAAGGCAAATTTTACCCGCTTGCGAAATAAATCTAATGGCTCCCCTTTAAAACGGTGAATATCGCGCTGATAGGCCAGCACTGATAACAATTCTTCTGAACAGGTTTCTGCGTCCAATTGTTTGAGTGGCCATAACATCCAGTCATAAACACCTGACCAAAATTTACGCACCGCATTTAACAGTTTTGCGGGTTCGCCTTTGTTCATCCATGACGGCAAATTTAAGCCTTTTAATCGTTCCTTGAAATCAGGCATCTTGTAGCTCCACGGTCAGCGATTTTAAACGGGGCACACTCAATTCACTGATGATATCCGTTTGATTAAATTGCAGGGAATCGACCAGGGTAAAATGGCGGTGAATTTCACGCCCCAAATTAGAAAATGAAAAACGCGAGTAGGGCCATGTTTTTTTCACGTCATAACTGGTGTTTTCACGAAACGCACAACGCACTAAATTTTCAATGTCTTGCCGTAATTTGACTTGCTCGTTATCGGTTAGGTTAGCGAGATTCTGCACAAATACCGTTAACTTAATGGCATGGTGTGTTTCAGGCATGGGCATGCACTGCATATCATCACCGTGCCCGTGATGCCCTTGTGTGTTGACATAATCGTTAACTTTGTCGATAAACGGCTGACTAATGACGCCACTGTCTAACAATAAATAAGCATTGGCGGTACCCGCGCCTCGAGGCGCATCATGCAAAAAGAAAATGCGGTCAATACTCAAACCGACGACACTGGCAATCATGCCTTGATATACCGCGTCAGTGTGGTAGTTCCCCACTAGATTATATTGATTACGGCAACGGTCACGTAAATCATCATCGCTCTCTTTATCCGCACCTGGCACCAATAACCAATTTTCCTCGTTTTGCGCCCGTTCAATGCCTGGCACGGCAACGGGAAGAATACGAAAATAGCCTGGTGCCAGATTAAAGGCTCCGCCTGCGTCACTGGCATCAACCGCAATCAAGGTAGACTCTTTTTCAATCGTCACGGTTTCCGTGGTCACCACACTATAAATCTGCCCATTAATGCGCTCTGTCTGCACGATAGTACCCGCTGGCACCGTAACACTATTTTGCCCCGCGATTCGGTAAAAACGCACTTGTCCTTTGGCTTTGGTGGCGGGCTTACGTTGCAGGTTAACGCCCCAGGCAAACATTTCCAGCCATGAGCCCGATGCAGTAGCCAGATACATATTGGTGAACACCAAATTAATCAAGACATCTTTGAGCCACTGAACGGGCGTAGTGACAAGAGTATTAATTAAGCGCCAAAATGGTGACATATTGGACGTATTGGTAATTAAGCCTTCTTCTTTCACAATGTCGTTAAATTGCTGATTAATTTCATCGGCAGTAATCGGCATGCCGTTATCTTTTAATGCCGACTCGTAGTCAATTTGTGGACGTTGTTTATTCGCCATAATTCACCCCGACACTAATACGGCCAAAATCATAAGTGTCTGCGGTCACCCATAATTTTTTTACGTTTTCTTCATCAACAATAATGGTGCCTGGAATAAGTCGCTCATCATCTTCAACCAGTAACACAATCTGCATACGAATATCAGCGCGCAAGGTTGGGCTACGTTCGGCCACTAATTGGGTGGCTAAACCGCTCTCAACAATCGCATGCGCAATATCTTGCGTAATACTTTGACGGTTATTACACAATATCGGCTCAAAGCCCGCATTGAGCGTGAAATCACGCTCTGTTATCAGTAAATCAATATATTTCGCCTGTTCCATGGCATTATCCTTAATTCAACGCGCCCCACTCTTCCAAATCCGCAGGTGTCATCACATTGCCATTATTAATCGTGATATTTCCATATTGCCTGCGGTTATCAACGCTGGTTTGATTGTTATTGATCTCTTTACTCAAACCACCTTTGTTAATGCCTTTTAACTCACGCCCTGTTAATAATGACGGCTGATAATCAAAACGGCGGTTTTGATGGTTCACTCCCATATCCGTTGGAATAATAGGTGATGGGGTGTTAGTGACCGATGTTTGCGTTTCTTTTAAATCAATATTCACACCAGGAAGATAATTTAACTTACTGGCCACCGCATTAAATACACTATTAAAAGATTTACTGAGCCAGTCCCATAATCCATCAAATACCCCTTTTATAGATTGAGTTATACCGTTAAAACTGTCAGCGATAGAAAAGTTTTTAAACCAATTGCAAAGCGCGTCCCAACCATCGGCAATCACACCCCACACTGCAGAAAAAAGTTGTGATGCGTTGTTGCAGATATCAATAAAATATTGCACAGGCGACAGTGAGAAAAACCACTGGCACACGTCGCTCCATCCGTTCATGATGTCCGTACCGAGTGTGTCCCATTTTTTACCAATCCATTTCGCACTACGGATAAAAATATTGGCCATCATCATGACTAATTTAATCGTCATTCTAAACGGGAACGTCAGCACCTCAATGGCTTTAGCAACGGTTTTACCAAATGCCTGCCCCGCAACTTTAGTTTTATTGAGCGACTTTTCTGAAAACTGGATGGGGGTCAGTAAATCCGTAAACCATTTAAAAACGCTTTTTACCGCATCCCATACCCCACCCAATGCATCACCAATTTTTTTAAACATCGGAGACATGGGGGTCATCGAACCAAACGCCTCCGTAAAGCCTTGCACAAATCCTTTAAAAAATGCTTTGATGGGTTGCCAAAATTTCACAACGGCGATCGCAATTAAGGCAAACAAGCCGATTAATAATAAAACAGGCCATGTAATAGAGGTAAATCCTAATGCTGTGGCAAACGAGGCCATTTTGGTGATGTTTAAAAATCTCGTTAATTTGGCGAGGGAACCACTAAAAAATCCTGTGGCTTTTGTCACTAAATCGTATTTGCCTTTCATCAAGGACAATAACACTCCGCCCGTTTTCCACAATGGCAAAATACCGACCCATAGCAATCGACCAACCCCCAATACGATATTGGCCATCGCCCCCATGGCCGTAAATGCAATAAACCCCGCCACCACATAACCAATAGCACGGGCAATATTGGGGAATAGCTTCAACCAACGCACGAGTATTTTCCCCATATCAGCAATTTTATTCACCAGGGGCACAATCACGGGTAACAGTGTCATGCCCACGGCAATGCGGATAGACTCCCAAATCGACAATAACCGCTCCCACGGATTAGCCAACATACTGGCCATTTCTGTGGCACGTTTCATGCCATCATCACCGCCTAATGCGGTAATATTTTTACGTAATACCTCGACGTTATTAAACAGTGATTTCACGACAATAGCGGAATCGCCAAATGCGTCCTCAATTTCTTTTTGAGCCTTTAAATTACCTGCAATGGACTTGCCATATTTTCCTTGTAACTTTTCCAGCATTTCAGGCATCGTCAGCATTTGCCCTGACGCATTAACAAACGATAGACCGAGTTTTTTAGCCCCGTCCGTTGCCCCTGACAGAAACGACTCATACGCGCTACTGGATTCTGTGCCTAATGAACGTTGCAACTCGCCTAATACGGCTAACTGTTCATCAATACCGACACCAAATTGCGTACCTGCAGAACGCGCCCCTTCCATCAAATCAGTAATTTCAGCCATCGACGTGCCGAAGGTTTGCGACATAATAACGGCCTTGCCTGCCAGCTCTTCTGCGAACGTCACTTTGCCCACGCTGTCGGCGTAGCCTTGAAACTGAGAAAACATTTTGCCCATATAGGCATTGGATTCTTCAGCCGTAGTTTTTAGTGCTGATGCCGTAATGTTGCTGATTTTGGTTAGCTGCGGGAGTTCATTATCTGAAATGCCACTAATGGCCTTTCGGATAGAGAGAGAGGACTCAACGAATTGCACCGCCGATTTACCGTATTGCGCACTGAAAGTGAGTGCTTCATCGGTGATTTTTTTCATTGCGCCATCATCAACACCCGTGACTTTCGCCATATCAAGGGCATCTTGAATCGCTAACGCGGGATCTAAGACGTTTTTTAACGCAAAGACGGAGCCAGCCAAGCCCGCCCCGCCGACTGCGATATTTTTAAACGCCTGTTGTGAGGTTTCAGCAAATTGAGTCACACCTGCTTGCACGGCCTTCAAGGGCTGAGTGACTTTATCAATCATGCTGAGTGTAAAATCTAATGTACTCATCATTCACCCTTGAAAGCTAATGCAATGCCATTTGCGACCGCGATGCGGTGATTTTCTGTGAAGTGATTATCTAGCCAAATTGCGCATGCGAAGCTGTCGATATCATCCTGCTCATGAGGGAGATAGTGCCGTCGTAACGCCATATATTGTCCGAGGGCACTGCGTTCAATCGCTTCGACTCGCGCCGTTAGTTTTTTAGTTCAATATCCAGTTTTGGCGCATATTCTGAGTTTACTTTTTCCAGTAACTGCATTGCCGAACCAGGGATATTTAAAATATCGGTTAAGGCTTCTTTGCTTTCAGGGGCAATAATTCGGCGCAAATAGGTAACAGTAGGCGCCACTTTATCGTCGGCAGAAATCGCATTTAACCAGCCATTGTACGCGGTCATATTGGGTTCAAAAACCAGCTCTTTGCCCATCACGACTAAAGTAATTGTGTTTTTCTTGGTACTCATTTTTCCATCCTTTGACGAATTTCGTCCGTTAATTGGTTGTGCCTCACAGCACATTTTCCGTAAATTTCAACATATTCTAATAATACAGTGGCTAAATCCGCCCCAGTATTACCGTTTAACTTTGGTAATGTTGTCGGGCATTTTGTCAGTAGATTTTCCTGATAGGGTACGTTCGGCACTGTCGATTGCTTCGTTGTACATCCTGACAAAATCATCACTAACACAAAGGTTAGTGAACACAGGCTTAATAATTTCGGTGCGTATTTCAGGCGGTTGCACATTGGCGAGTTCCTCTAATTTATTTTCTAACGTCCTTGCTGATTGACTCGCTAAATCTTGTTGAGCCTTTAAACTGGCGTTATTGACTTCATTCGCCGTTTTTAATGCGACTAACTCAAGGCTGTCTTGATACCAACCCTTAACCAGCCAGCCCGCCGAAAAAGCCAGAATAAACGCAAAGAAGATCGCCGTTGCTTGTTTCATATCCGATTAAACGCCGTTTCAAAAACCTTGTCTGAATAAGGCTGTTCACCGTTTTCAACCTGTACAATCGCTTTTGCTAAAGAAATAACGGTCTCTTTGTCGTATAAATTCAAGCACGCTTGGCGATTAAATCCGGTTTCTTTGCACACACGTTGGATATAGTTTTCAGTGTGATTATTATCCGATGCAGGTGCCCAACGTTCGATAATTTCTTCAATAGTATCTATTTTCCCACAACCCACATTTTGCTTACCATTGTATTTTGAGTAAGTCTGCAATAGTTTCATCAGTGCTCTAATACCGAATTCGGGCGAGATAAATTGCACAAATTGAGTATCATTTTGCTCTGCAGACATTCCCTGCCATTTAGAAGCACCATGACGGATATTGCCTGGATTATTATTACGAATTCCGCGTGTCATTTTTTTAACTTCCCTGTTAATAAATCACTGCCTCGTTTTTTCAGCCACAATTCCACTAACTGAAAGCCTGCAATGCCTAATGCTGAACCTAACCCCGTAATCGCTAAAGGAGAAATACCAGGGATCCAAATCAGTAATGCTCCCGCCATTAATGACACCGCTGAACCTAAAATAACGCGCCCAATAAAAAGACGTAGCGTAATAGGTTCACTCCCTGACATCATTTTACCAATAGCTATCAGTGCCCCTAAGATAATCAGTGAAATCAGTGTTTTATTATGTTCTTCCATGAACATGTCCTTTATTACAGTTTGTCTGTTAATTCAGACTCTAAGTATGGAATACCGTTAATACGCACAAAGTCCGGTGAGGTGACAATAAATTTAATTTTATGCGTCATCACAGCACCGCCTTTCGGGTCAACGTCTAAAATATCGGTGACGTTTAATTTACAGCCGAAAGACTCAACCTTAAGTTCCTCCGTCCCCGCTTTCGCGTACCACATCAAATCGACTAAAGGAATGGCACGCCAAGAGCCAGCACTACGGGCTTTAGCGGTAATGACGTTGAGGTATTTAGTGGATAATTCCAGCTCACCCTCTGCCGACACATCCCCATTCACATAACCATCAGGCACACCATTCGTTTGAGCGACACCTGTATTGTCTGTAATCGATAGACTGACTTTCTCAACATGAACTAAATCACCGTCGATATTAAAATCAATCGACTGCCCCGAAATCCGTTTTCCGCTCATTATTCATTCTCCAATGACGTGTCTAACAGGATGCCAATGGTGATCCCTTTCGGGCATTCATAGGTTCGCACCGTGATATACACTTCAACGTTATTTTTGTTTTTCCATGTAATAACCACATCACCCTCTTTTGGCGGTTTCACTTCACCAGGGAAACTTACTCCGTTAATTTGCGTACTGCGTGACATTTCACGTAATACTTTGGCAAAGTAGGCTTGATGGGCTTCAATACTGGATGGGGTGCTGTTTAAACTGCGGTCGGCAATTTTAGCAATGGCACGAATACGCACTGTGCGCGCGACTTTATCAACAACACGCAAGTTTTCGATTGACTGATAATCACCGCCTTCAACGTCTAATGTGCGACCGTCAGACCAATAAATGCCGTCATAGTCTGGATACCACATCGGCACACTAAAACGCTGTTTTTCCAATGCCTGCAGTGTTGCTAAATCAAGGCTTTTACCCGTACCGTCGAGCGGTAAATACGCACTACCTAAATCGGTTAATGCGCCTGTTTTGACTCGTGCGGGGCTATCAGCAATGGTCACTGCACGGTTACATAATCGCCCTGCTAATGCTCCCACTTCATTACCCCATAACATTGGTACTAATTGAATGGAGGGTTCCGCTTCCCCTTTTGATAAAGCAGACAAGCGTTCAACATAGCCTGACCACGTTTCATCGTCTTGCGTTGCACCGACACCCAAAATGGCAAACAGCCAGCGCCCATGTTTAGCAATTAAATCCGAGCGTAAGGATTTAGCCGATTGAATAACGGCTTTCGTCGCATCACCCACTAATACGTAGCCTTCACAACTGGCGACCACTTGTGCATCCATCACCGCGTCAACAAATGCCAATTCTTCGGCATCTTCTGCTAATACATGCACATAACCTGACCAGTTTTGACCTGCGTTACGCATAGCCGATAACACGTTACTTTTTAACGGGCTATCTGGCGTTCCTAACACCTCATCGAAATCGGTTTGCGTATTGACCGCAATAGTTTTACCAATATTGGTTTTTCCTTTACCAATAAACAGCAAAATGCGTTCAATTTCTTTTGTTTCGCCTTGCAGTTGGTTATGTTGATTAACCTGAACAGTTGGCCACATAGTAAATTCCTTTTTTATGCACCGTAGCCGATGCCTTGAAGTTGTCTCTCTAACGCTTTGATAAAATCTTCATCACTGATGCCTAAAAACTCACGACTGGGGATATCTACCTCCCAACTGGTTTTTTTAGGTTTATTTTGTAAAAGACGAATTAATAACCCCGCCTGAAAAAAACGCATCTTTCCCGCAATCTCTTTTAAAGGAGGCTTTACCCAACGCTTTCCTTTTTTGACTTTATAGCCCAACGCCCGTAATTTTTTGGCTTGTTTCGGTGTTGCGGTAGGTTCTGGCTTCTTCTCACTCGTTGCTTTTCGGATATTATTATCGTTGGCATTTTTACGATTAATTTTTGCTGTCATACCATATTGCTGGCTATATCCCACGACACCAGCACCCACAGGTTTACTGCCATTGCGATAATTTCCGCCCCCGAGATAAATGCGGACTACGCCTTTTTCGGGAATTTCACGAATTTTTAATAGTTTAGGCATTTTACGGAGCATCTTTTTTTTGTAGTTACCATGTCGCCCTTGCCAAGCCTCACCATCAGGTGTCTGCTGATTTTTTACCGCGCGTTTTGAAGCAACAATCACACCATATTTCGCAATTCGCCAAAGTAACCGCTGGCGTTTTTTCGGTGGTAATTCCAACTTTTTAAGCTGTTCTCGTAGCTTTTTTAATTGTTTTTCGTTTAATTGCCCTTGAATGCTCATTTCACACCACGGGGGATCACATCAATATTTTCAGCAAATAACACTTCAGGATTGGCTAATGACCAACGTTTACCGTCAAATGGCACGAGGCCTTTCTCATCTTCTTTTAACACAATGGCATCACTTAATTTAAGGGTGACTACAACCATCGCGATATCATCGTCAATCACATCAACATCAATCGTCGGTGGTTCATCATCGAAATCAGGTTCGGTAAAATCCGTTTCTAAATCTTGATACCATGCCTCAATTAATACGGGGATATAACGTGTATCAATTTCACGATAAGGCCAACGTCCCCACGCAATTACCGCATCATATTCTTGCGTTAAAATTTGATATTGTTTTTCGCCTAAATCATTGTGAGCGCGTTTAAATGTAATATCATCCATCTCACTACTAAATTCGGTTGCAAATACAGGTTCAGGCAAATTTGCACGTAAGAACGCCGTCAATTTTTGTAGTCGGGTCATATCATTTTTACCGTAATGCGAGGCAACTGTTTCATATTGCGAATAACAAAAGTTGATTCCGCTAATAATCGTGATCGTAATTCGTCGCTTTCTTGCTGTGGATTGGGCGCTCGACTGACAATCGACAAATATTCACCCAATAAATCCGCTTTTGCCCTGGCATAAACGGCTTTTTTATATTGCGCACAAAGGGCATTCACCCCTTTTATTTTTGCGCCTGGGGCGTCTTTTGCCTGATTAACACCTTTTGATAGCCAATAACTTTTTACGTCTTTTAATTCACAATTAATTTCTGTGACCGTGGTTAATAATGCATCAGCAATAAAATCAGCATCGATATTGGCGGGAATAGCGCGACTTTTTTGAAAATCACCTAAATTTAAATCAGGCCAAAATTCATCATTTGTCAGTTCTTCATTTTTATAGGTAATGCCATCGCCATTTAACATATTATTCGTCCTGTGTTACTTACTGGCTAAAAATTAATTTCAATAACAAAATAATAATTTTTAGTGAAATAACCGTTCCCCAATTAATTGGTACTGATAAATTAATATCTGCTGATCCACAAAACCAATTCCAAATTAATAACAAAAACCATGCATCTATTAGCACTAAGCAGATAATTATCGGAATTATTACAATGAGTAGGATAATATTTACAATTAATTCCATTTAATAATCTCTGCATATTTAAATAAAAAACGGGCGAACAGGTTTCCACGACCAATAACAATCAAATTGTTTTGTCTCCACCCTGCCCGTTTTGGCTTGCGGTAGTCTTTACTCTTGCTCTAATGCCCGTAATCGTGAAGCGATACGTAAACGATGCGTTTTAACCCCACTTTTCGGGTTTAATTGATGCGCCCTGGCAAGATAAGCATCGGCTTGATTCAGTGTATCGACACAATCAATCGCGCTAGCTCTTACATCGCCAACATCGCCTTTTAATAACTCTAAGGCGTGGAATTTAAACCACTTCGCCTGTATTTTTTCGTGAACTCGCCAAATTTCCGTGACATTCTTAAATGTCCTTGAAAAATAAGGCTCAATGGGGTTTCCTGCTTCCGCTTCTAACTGTGCCCATGCGAGTATTGTGTCAGCCACAAAAGCAGGGAAACCGCTTTTAAAATTGTCGGGGGTGCGCTGTCCTTGCGCTATGGCAATATCTGCCCAGTCCAATCCTTTATCGAACTCCCCCACATCAAATAGCCAAATGACGCAATACACAAAAATCGGGTTTTGATACACCTCGCCTTCATCTAAATAGCGTTGTGCCGTCGGTAGATACATAGGCAATAATTCGTCTCGTTTCATTGCCACACGTTCATACGTTTGATTCAGTGCTCGCAGTCGTTTGACATCCCGCTCAATGGCACGCGCTTGAAGATGCATACTTTCACCGTCAGCAATAGCAATAGCCTGTCGCTGTTCGAGCTTTTGTTGCATTTCAATTTTTTGCCTGTGTCTTTGAGCAGGTGATAGCATGACGCTTAACCTTCTACTTTTTCAGTTGGTTCAGTTACTTTACCGATGGTGACAGCAGACTCATCAATAGCTGCATAAAGTTCTGGCTGTTCAAGGGCGTAACCTTCATTACGTAGATATTTATTTTCGTACTGCTTGCGGTCTTCAACAAATTCTGCTTTACGCTGGCGTGTATTACGTTGCGTATAAATATGTAGATTTGTTGGAATAGTGACCACCATACGCTTGCCTGGCATAAATGGCGGAACCATAGCTGGACGTCCTGCAATTGTAGAGCCTAGCATTTGAGCAGCAATTTTCTCCGTTGGCTTATCAGCACCTTGATATAAGCGATATTGTTCTGCTGAAACTAAATCGGGTCCTACCATGACCACAAGTCGTGGATCATTTCTGAACTGTGGCGGAATGCAGGTGTTAATCAAATCTGACGCCATAGCATCTAATGAACGATAATCGCCATTATCATCTAATGAAATAGCATCCGTCAGAACCTGAGAGCCTCCCTTCCACTCTTTAGCAATTTGATGCCAGCCTTTATTAACATCTTCACCATTAGGGTATTTTTCTGCATTGGTATCTTCAGCAATATGATTACCATTCCAACCAATACGGATCATATCAAGGGCAAATGATTCTTGAATAAAGGCTTGCATACGATTAATAAATTCATTTTCACCGCCCGCATTAGCCCAAACTGATAACATCTCCCACGGCATAAACGCCCCAGAATCTGTTTCAACCAATTTGTACTCATTGCCTTCAACACCGACTTTACGACCAAAACGCCCTGTCTTTGAACGTCCAGTAAAAAGACCTGGGTTACCGACTGGAACAACCTGCCCAACTAATTGATCAACGTCAGCCACCGTAATCAATTTCAAAAATTCGGCAGACTCCAATAACGCATCTCGTAGCTGTGTATCTTTAGGGTCTGTCAGCCCGAAATATCGATTAACATTGGCGACGCCACAAGATGCCGAAAAAGCCCTTTCATAAGCATCTAAAAGCTCACGAATTCGTTGATTATTTAATGACATCACTTACCCCTTACACTAGGTTAGCAAAGCGTTTTTCTTTACCGCCACGTGGATTTTTCCCAGGGATACGCGATGCCACTGTATCCAACTTGCTAAATTTACCTAAAATGGAAGATAAGTTATCTTTCAATTGTTTAAATTCAGGTGTATCAACAGCATCTTTGATAACTTCCACATCATCTTCAACATCATCTACTTTTTCTGCTGTTGAAATTAGTTGTGTTTCAATTGCGGTAACACGAACTTCAAGTGCAGATAATGCCTCAGCCAGTGCTTGCATTGCATCACTAGCGCCTGTTTCTTCGGGTATATCATCAACACTTGGCTCTTCAATATTGAAGATACTACGCCAGCCCTTTCCCTTAGCCATCTTTTCTTCCTTAAACTGTTTTACTTCATCAAACACTAATGGTTTTAGTGCACCATAACGAAACTTCTTACCGTTTTTATTAAACTGTAATCGGTCAGTGCCAACGCTGGCAGGTGAACACGTTACCCCTAACCCTTCGAGATAGGTTTTCCCTGTCCCCCGAAAATTACCTGTTGGGGTAAATTCCGCTGAGGTAAAGAGCAATTGACCATCGCGATTGGCTTGTAATAAATGCTGATTAGGACGCAATTGCGCATAAAGCTTTAATGTTCCTTCTTCGTCGCGTTCCGCTTTTAGCGCTAACACTTCCCCCATTGAACCAAACCAGCGCTCATGCTCAGGCCAAATGCATGCAGTATATAAATGACGGTCATAGAGTTCTGCAGACTCTAAAATCCAACTTTCCTCAATAATTCGACCATCTACGGTATCGCCCGCAGTCGCAATACAGAGCCAATTTGTCATTAATTGTGACATTACATAGCATCCCCCATCCGTGGGTATTTTTATCAATTCCGTTTGAGGTAACAGTATTGCGAAATTCCATAAAATGGGCGAATGGTTAAATTTGGATATGGCGTATAACCAAATTCCTCCCAACGCCAGATAGAATCTGACTAGGCATAATGTTTTACATTATGGCGAACTCACGATATTCAGATGAATTAATAGGAGTAGCGAAATCGCTGTACCTGCGACGCTATACTCCTGCAGAAATTGCAACCGAACTTAATTTGCCGAATCGGCGGATCGTTTACTATTGGGCTGAAAAAGGGAATTGGCAGGATTTACTCAGTCATGAATCGGTTTTAGATGCGATTAATCGACGCATTATTTTGCTCAGTGAGCGAAATAATAAGACCGTTTTTGAACAAGAGGAATTAGACCGTTTAATTAACCATCATATCAAATTGATGGCACAACAAAATAAACACGCCGAGAAGCTGGCACAGGCAAAAGCACAAAATCAATCTGGCTACTCAAATGACAATGAGTCTGACGATGGCGAACCAAGGAAGAAAAAACGCTATCGTAAAAATGATATTTCCGAATTAACAGAAGAACAATTTCAGCAATTTGCTGACAATATGCTGTTTGGCTATCAAAAACATTTACGCAATAACATTAAAAAATCTATTCGTAATATATTGAAATCACGCCAAATCGGAGCGACTTGGTATTTTGCATTTGAAGCGCTGGAAAATGCGGTACTCACAGGTGACCCGCAAATTTTCTTATCCGCATCAAAACCGCAAGCTGAGGTTTTCCGCTCCTATATTGTCAATATTGCAGAGCAATTTTTCGGCATCACATTAACAGGTAACCCAATTCGTTTAAGTAACGGGGCAGAACTCCGTTTTCTTTCTACCAATAAAAACACCGCACAAAGTTATTCCGGTCATTTGTACTGTGACGAATATTTTTGGGTACCGAACTTCAAACATTTAAATGAAGTTGCTAGTGCGATGGCGACCCATGATAAATGGCGCACCACCTATTTTTCTACGCCTAGCTCAAAAACCCATCCCGCATACCCATTCTGGACAGGTGACGAATGGCGCGGAAATGAAAAAGAACGCAAAAATGTTAAATTTCCGACATTTAAAGAGATGCAGGACGGCGGACGAGATTGTCCTGATGGTCAATGGCGTTATGTCATTACGCTGGAAGATGCGATTAAAGGTGGTTTTAACTTAGCATCCATTGATAAGTTGCGTAATCGCTATAACAAAGACACGTTTAATATGTTGTATATGTGTGTCTTTGTCGATAGTGGCGCATCTGTATTTAAATATAACGATTTAGAAAAATGTTGGGTTGATGTGGGGCTATGGGAAGATCACTTTCCTGATGAACCGCGTCCATTTGGTAATCGTGAAGTTTGGGGCGGTTATGACCCTGCCCGTTCGGGTGATACCTCCGCCTTTGCTATTTTAGCACCTCCTTCTGTGCCTGGTGAACGGTTCCGTGTTCTGGCCGTTTATTACTGGCAAGGTATGGCATGGAAACATCAAGCAAAAAAAATCCAAGAACTTTATAGTCGTTATCGCTTCACCCATATCGGCATTGATACGACAGGTATCGGTCATGGTGTCTATGAGATGGTGCAAGATTTCGCACCACGCGAAACAATGGAAATTCGTTATAGCCTCAGCATGAAAACCCAACTGGTTTTAAAAATGGTCGATTTAGTCGATGAAGAGCGCATCGAATGGGATAGGGAACAAAAAGAAATCACTGCCAGTTTCTTGGCTATTCGTCGAGACACAACCAGCAAGGGCGGTGCTATGACATTTGTGGCTGACCGCAGTATGGAAACAGGTCATGCTGATAGTTTTTGGGCTATCGCTCATGGCGCAATCAATGAACCGTTGAATACTGATAATCAACGTAAATCAAAATGGATATTTCAAAAGGCATCGTAATGGCTAAGAAAAAATCACGGAAGAAATTATCGGTTCCGGTTACCGATACCCCTAAAAAAAATATGAGTATTATTACACTGGGCAAACCCGAGCCGATATTAACAACGCATACGGACTATCAAAATATCTGGTATGACAATGAACATGACCATTATTCACTCCCGATTGATAGAACTGCCCTCGCTCAATTAGTTAACTTAAATGCCCAACATGGCGGGGTAATTTATGCGCGTCAAAATATGATTTTGTCTGATTTTTTAGGTGGAGGACTGAGCCACGAACAGCTAAAAGCATCGGTAATGAGTTATCTCATTTTTGGTGATACAGCTATTCTAAAAGTACGAGATTATTGGGGGAACGTCATTCAACTGTTTGTGTTGCCCTCACTTTATCTTCGTTGTCGAAAAGACAATGATTTTGTTATTTTGATGGAAGGTGAACCGTTAGTTTATCCGCCTGAAGATGTCATTTTTATCAAGCAATATGACCCACAACAGCAAGTATATGGTATTCCTGATTATATCGGTGGTATACATGCAGCTCTCTTAAATAGTGAGGCGACTATTTTTCGTCGTCGGTATTACCACAACGGAGCACATACAGGGGGTGTTTTTTATTGTAACGACCCTTCACTGACTGATGAAGTGGAAGCCAAAATCATTAAAAATCTGGAAAATAGTAAAGGAATTGGTAATTTTTCTACCATGTTTGTGCATATTCCCAAAGGCGATCCCGACGGGATTAAATTTATGCCGATTGGGGATATTTCAGCCAAAGATGAATTTAATAATGTTAAAAATATCAGTGCTCAAGATATTTTAACCGCCCACCGTTTCCCTGCGGGACTGGCGGGGATTATTCCTGGTAATGTTGGCGGACTGGGTGACCCAATAAAAGCCCGCGAAGCCTATCGACAAGATGAAGTTATCCCTGTGCAACGTATGTTTGAGAATGCCGTCAACAGTGACCCTGAAATACCGTTGCATTTGCATATTAATTTTAAGAAAGATAACGACCGTTTGGGTGCAGAATGAGACAAAAAAAGGTAAAATTACGTCAGTTCGATTATTTTGGAGTTCGGAATATGAAAGTGATGAAAGTCCTCTGTCCCGCATGCGGTGAAAAGGCAATCATAAGAACAACAAATAGAAAACATCGCCAATTTGCAGACCTTTATTGTCAATGCACGGACTTAGAATGCGGGATGACTTTCGTTTTAAACGTCACTTTTAGTCATACGCTAAGCCCTAGTGCGAAAGACGTGAATAAAATGATTGATAAACTGCTACCGGATAATAAACAAATGGCGCTTGATTTACTCAAAGCGCCCATTGCTTAAATTATTGAGCCACATTGTGTGGCTTATTTTTTTCCAATAAGTCCACTCTGGCATTGTCAGCTAACTCAAATATTAATGATAAAACGATATCTTTTTCCTGTGATGTGAAAGAATCAAAACTGCCTACTTTTGCGATAAGTGCAATTCTTTCAAATGCTTCCATGCTTTTTATATTATCTGTCATTATCATACCCTTAAAGAATACTGTATGAATAAACAGTATAATAACTTTATGATTTTTGTGAACCCCTAAGTGATAATAATGTGAGATATATTTACTTATTGCACATTCATAGATTACCTATCCTCGCTCATACCAATAAATTTACGATATTTATCTGCAAGGAAAAAATAGAATGCTATCAAAATATAAAATGGCCATAGCATGGAATAATCTATCGCTGAACCTAAGCTATATTTTTCATGATAGCTTTTTTTAGACTTTATAGTTCTGTGTATAAAAAGAACTATTGATATCAATAAATAAAATAAAACCCAATATCTATACATTTATTCCCCTTAATTTATTGACTTTGTTAAAAATTCGCGCCTTTCTTTCATGGAATTGACGGTATTTCAGTCGTGTCGTACCTGTTCTAATCAAAGAACCATCGTCAAAACTTCTAAATGCAATATCATCAATGACTATTCCCGACCCATTTCTCATTTTTTGGGCATCTTCTAGGGTTATTTCATGCCCGATTGACCTGAAATTATCTAAAATTTCCGTTACCCCCTTTTCTTCATCGTTAATCGTTCGGGTTTCCCCCGTACAGTTATTGACAGAACTCCAAGGGGCGCTAATCGCGCCATCAAAAGCCAAACCACTCCCTTTAACAGACGTGGATACTTTAGCAACGAGTTCCCATTTAGCGGTGCGGGTAAGATAGAAAGAGTCCTCACTCGCAAGCGGTGAGTAAACCCCTTTAATTTTTTTTACATCTTCGCCGTATTCGTTCCCCATTTCGGTGACTTCATAAGAAAGCCTCACGGTTAAATCTCGGCGTTTTACCGTCGCACCACCTTGTAACTCGGTGTAGGCATACCAATCGCCTACATCTGACGCAAAACGCACGTTGTCCATATCTTCCGTTGCTAGAATTTGCTCATCACCTGGCAAGCGACGCAACTCTCGCCAAACAGACACCGGAGCCCCCCCTATTTGCTGAAACTGACGAATGCGGTGTAAGCTCGCCCATGCTGAAACCGCTTTAGCCATGTCTTTGCATTTCTGCCCCGTTTCATCATCTATCTCGTCATCCATTGCGTAACCATCAATATTTTTAGAAATATATTTAGCGATATAACCCGTTGCGGATCCTTTTTCTTTATCAATAGGCTCAACATAAAAGCGGGCTTCTTTTGCCTCTTTGGTTTTTAACTCAAAGGCATCCTCTTCACGGGCATATTCCGCAAAAATCTTTCTCAACTTTTCAACGTGATCAGGATGAACAAATAACAATAAATGCCAGTGGGGAGTTGAATCATGGTGAGGTTCTACGACACGAAAACCGAAAGGGCGAATACCTTCACGGGCATATTCAGCGCGAACTTTTGACCAAACTTTGCATAGGTATTTCTGAACATCACGAGGGGAGGCACCGTTCCATTGTTCAATGAAACCGCCCTTACTGTATACATTGTGATACTTTGATGGGGCTGTGAGGGTGTAAAACTCACCAACATAACCCATTTCATTAGCCATGTTTTCAAACCCACGCATACGCACCATCAATTCGCAACGGCGAACCGCAGGATTAGAAACACTGGCTAATACCATTTCTTCAAGAGAAACACGCTCACCATTCTCATTAGTTAAATCGAAACTTTTAATATAATCCCAGTTACGTTTTTTTTGTTCTATCCACTCATGTAAAGCACGACGGGAAATATAAGGGGAAGCACTTTTTTGCACCTGCCCGACTGCAATAGCCAAATGTTCAGCACGCAAATCGCGCATGCGCTTTAAACGTCCATACCACCACTTATCAGACATCATGCGTAATAAGCCTGATAACATTTGCCCTTCTGTTATTCCACGCCCTTGCGTGAACTGCTTCCAGTACGGTGGCACAGTGCCTATTTGTGAAGTGATCTTACTTATTTTCTTGTAGCCGAACTTAGCACCGTCTGATTCATTCTCATAATCAGCACGTTGGCAAAATTCAGTAAATGTAGATGTAAGATAGCGGGCGATACCGTTCGCCAGCTCTTTGATGGTTCCACGGTCTAACGTGTGTAGGTTAGAAATTTGTTCGACGTATTTTTCAGGGAAAAAATCATAACCTGATGTAACACCATCAAATTGATACTTTGATAAAACAAGGTTGTATCTTGGTAATACATTCTGTGCAAATTTGCGTAAAAATGTATTAGCAAGACGCCTACTATTTTTTTTCCCACTTTTAAATATTTTTGAATATCGGGTAGCAAAATAAATCGCCAATGAATCGGGCACATTACCTAAGATGCTATTACGGAATTCAATATCAAACGGGTTTGCATCATACATAATGCGTTCAGCCAAGGACGCTTTTGGCGATAGCCCTGGCTGAAATTCTTCTTTTTGGCGACGCATTGAGATAAATACGTCGCTGTTATTCTCCACCGCACTAGTCATATCAAACCAGTTCTTGCGCTTGACGTTCTAGCTCTGATGCTTCACTTTCCAACAGTTCAGCAACGTCGGCGTAATCCATTTTATTTTGAATAATTAAACTAGACAGTTTACGAATACGGGAAGCATATCTATCCGCACAGACTTGCTTTTGTTCGTTACGCGCCAACGCTAATGTGGAATCTAAAACAATAGCGTGTTCGTTATTAGCAATTTTCGCAGGCATAAAAACGGGGGTTGGTATTGATGTTCTCATAATATATTTCCTTTATTTAGGTTGTAAAAAACCCTGACCTAGTAAGGCCATTTATTTTTATTTTGGGTTTAATTAATTATTGCGGTAATGCTAATTGTTTAGGTAATAATGCCGTAACGGCCTTGATATGATTAATAGCTTTAATAATGTCGAATATTTCTGATGTTTTAAAATCTTCAAAATTTAAATCATGTCTTTCTTTGGGAATACCTGCCATATATAAAATGACGCCTAAGAATTTTTTATTTTCTTGATAACAATCATCAAATCTATCGCGCATATCAAAAAAGAAGCGTTTTAATTCTTCATTTTGTAAACCAAAATGGCGAGAACGTAATTTAGCGGTATGATTTAATCCATCAACACGTTGAGCAACTGGAATATGAAAAGCTCTTTGTTCGTTTTCAACTTGATTCTGATACATAATAACCTCGCTTAAAACGGTATATCTTCGAATTCTGTTGATTCTTCATAAGCATCAACTAGCTCATTTCTAAAACTAGTCAATTTCTCAGCGATATCATCCACACTCAACACACCATTATTTAATTTATTTTTTACCAACTCAAAAATTCTATTTTTAAAATGGATTTTCTCTGATTGTTTATTTCTCATGAAATTTAAAATCTCATTAATTTTTTGGTTTTCACTATAATCGACATCTATTTTCACTTCGGCATTATTATTTTCAGTTAATTTTTTTAAGCGCTCTATTTGACGTTCTTTCGCACCTGGTAAAATCTCATCAAACATATTTTCTTTAGACATAAACACCTCTTAACTTAAAGCTGATATTAATAAATAACCCATAAATAAAACGAGACTAACAATATAAATAGAATTGTTATTTTCATTTTTAAATGAATCACTTGATAATTTATATTTGTGTTGTTGAAGCTGTAATGAATTTAATTTCATTTTAAAACCTCACATCATTGATGGGCTAAGATTAGCGACTGCATCCACTGCACAGGCAAACGCCGGATTAGTATGTAATCTGGCCGATAGTGTTATGCCTGCCAACGTTAAACAACGAATTGCTGTATTAACAGAACGTTTAAAGTCAGCGACACGTGCATTATTGAAATTACCGCCTGAAACTGTATTTGTTGCTAACTTCCCCACTTCACCGACCGCCGTTAGTAAATAAGCGGGTACATTAGAATCACACGCTTCATTAACTGGCACTGACGGCTGACATTGCATTTGTTCTAGAACGCCATCAAGGATAGAGGCGTCCTCAGTTGCATCAGTCAGCTTCATTAAATCAATGCACGTTAACTGGTGCGGTTGTTCAGGGTTTAACTTGTTACGCAACATTTGGGCGTTCATGCCGATGCTTTCAGCTATTTGCACTAAATCCCCTTTATGGGTATTTGCGAAAGCACGGCATGCATTATCAAAGTGCGCTTGTTTGGAAACCTGATAATCAAACATGGTGTTTATTCTTCTTTAAGTTCACTATTTGTGTAACTGATATCAACTTAAAACTAAAAAGCCTAGACATACCATTCTTTATGGTAATGTTCTAAATCTATATAAACTCGCTCGTGTGATTTTTTCTTGGGTTTTATTTTCAATTTACCCTCTCGCACTTGCCATCTTGCAGAATCAAGCGTCATACCGTATCGCTTACAAAATTCCGCGATAGGGATATACCGCTTCTGCTTACCTATATTGATTGAACATTGATCTTTCATAAGGCAAAATCTCCTTTAATTCTCACTAGTCCGCACTAGTTAGCGTCATTTATCACAAGCTATGAGTGAATATTAATTTCACTTTTAGTTAAATGCAAGAGGAATTTAAACTTGAATCAAAATATTGATTTAACAAAAGGTGGAACTGAGGTTTTAAATCGCATTATAGAAGCGTATGGATTTCCTTCAAAAATAGCTTTAGCCGAGCATTTAGGAATAAGCAGTAGTAGCTTATCTATGCGCTATAAAAGAGATTTATTTCCAGCTGATATCGTTGTTCGATGCGCATTAGAAACGGGCGCAAATCTTGAATGGCTAACTTTTGGCATTGGTAAAACTTTTACAAATATAAAAGTAGATATACTAAAAATCCCTTGTTCACGTTTAGTGAATGGGAACCTATTAATGTTTGATGATGTTTTATTTGATAAAGCAATGCTCAAAAACACCGCGCCACTACCAAAAAAGGCAAAATGTATAAAAGATGGTGATAGTTACTACATTTTAGAAGAAAACTTTGACGATATATTTGATGGTAAGTGGTTGGTCGATGTTGAAGGAAAAATCAGTATACGGGAATTAACTCTTATTCCTATTAAAAAAGTTCGTGTTTCTGGTTCTGGTGTTCCCTTTGATTGTAATTTAGATGACCTCACCATTTTAGGTCGTGTAATTACCGTTATTGAAAATTTATAGAATGACAATTAGAAAACTTGATTCTGGAGAGTGGCTTTGTGACCTTCGCCCCAACGGGGTCAGTGGTAAACGCATACGCAAAAAATTTGCCACTAAAGGGGAAGCTCTTTCTTATGAAAAATTTATTCTTGCTGAAATAGAAGATAAACCGTGGCTTGGCGAAAAACAGGATAACAGAAGATTATCTGATTTAATAACTCTATGGTATGACCTCTACGGTAGAACATTGACTGATTCAAAACGCATGATGTCGAAACTAAATGGTATTTGTGCAGGATTAGGTGATCCAATAGCATCTCAATTAACAGCATCTGATTTTAGTCTTTATCGAGAAGGTCGATTAAAAGGTAGAATACCTGATATTAACGGGAGATTAATGGAAGTAAAACCCGTCACAGTAAATCATGAACAAAGAAACTTATCAGCTGTTTTCGGTACTTTAAAAAAGTTAGGGCATTGGGATTTACCCAATCCTCTTGCGGGGCTTCCTACATTTAAAGTCGATGAAACAATGGTTACCTTTTTATATCAAAATGAAATTAAGCGTTTACTAGAAGCACTGGCAGAATCTAGAAATAAAAGCGTCTTAATAATCACAAAAATTTGTCTATCAACAGGAGCTAGATGGAGTGAGGCAGAAAATCTAGAAGGTAGCCAAGTAACACCGTATCGCATCACATTTAGTAAAACAAAAAGCAAAAAGGTGCGCACCGTTCCCATATCGAAAGAACTCTATGAGGAAATACCCAAAAAGAGGGGTAAGTTATTTACACCGTGCCGAAAAAATTTTGAACGTATAATAAATAAATCAGGTATTGAACTACCCGAAGGTCAATGCACTCATGTGTTACGCCACACTTTCGCTAGTCACTTCATGATGAAAGGAGGGAATATTCTAGTGCTAAAAGATATTCTTGGTCATTCTGATATCAAAATGACAATGGTCTATGCACACTTTGCCCCTACCCATTTAGAAGATGCAATTACAAAGAATCCATTAGCTTCCTTAAACGAATAATTGTATTTTCAATTTTTGTTTTAATGACATTACAATGTCCACAATATGTCCACATAAACCACAAACGAGCACAAACCCGCACTAAATAGCACCAGTTATCACTAATTATCTTATTGATATTTATAACAAGTCATTGTTTTACCTAGACACCACAAGAGAATGTAGAAATTTCGGACGCGGGTTCAACTCCCGCCAGCTCCACCAAATTTGGTGGGTCAGTGATAGGACAACGGTTTCAAAAACAAGAAGTTAGCGAAATCATTAGGACTACACACTGACAACAAAAGGACTGGAAAGTGCACGCGAAATGCACGTGCATTTGAATAAAGAACCCCGAGGGTAACTCCTTGGGTTTTCTATTTGTAACAAAGTGTAATAAAGTATTTCATTCAATCCCCTCGTTAGAAAAGATTCCAGAGCAATATTAATTCATTAAATACGAAATAATATGCATATCACCTATCCCCCTTACTTAACACGTCAGGATGATAAACCCTTTTATTTGTATGTCTTATTGGTTTCTTATTGTAGGATAGATCTAACCCACAATAAGGAATATAAAAATGAGAATGACCTCCCGCAAAAAAGAGATAATGGAATTATTTAAACCCGACAATCTTGAATGGGTAACAGGTGAAATAGGTGCACCACCTTTCGACGTTTCAGGAGTGGCTTATATGCTTAAAGGAATGGATTCTTTTAACAAGAAAAGTATTCTCGAATCTACCCGCAGAACATTAGATAGCATGGTTAAAGATGGCTTGTTAGAAAAAATATCCAGCTATGAGAGACGACAAAACAAACACCAAGGCTCAAGTTCATCACCTGGTGTTCGCTGTGTCGTTAGTCGGTATGGCTTGCGTGGAAAGTGTCGTCTTATGAAATACGAAAATAACGGGGAGGATTTTATTGAAGGTGAGTGTGTGGTAGTTGGCTAACCAACAGGCAGTTTCTGGCACCTTAAATACTCAAATGTACTTGCTGTGCTTTATCATGTGGTGTAATAAAATTTGTCACCACAGATAAAAGCACAAAAAATAAGCGTTTCGGTGCAAAGTAGCGTATACTGAATCACGATATCCCTATAATGGGCGAAAGATATGAAAGCTTTTAATGTGATAAGAATGTTTCAAGGCACACTAGTAGAAGTTATCTGCCCAAGTTGTTCTTACGTAGCCAAACAAAACAAACACAAGCTTAAAAAAAATCTAATTCTTGTGTGCCCCAATTGTGGTTACATGTTTTATTTCAATAAAATATAAAAACAACTCAATATTCCAGTTTAGTTGTTATTTCCTTGTGCTGCCTACTATGGTGATTTCCACCATAGTTGATAACGAAAATTAGCAACTAACAATCAGTTATCAATTTCTGGTGTCTTATTGGTGTCTTGATTTTCTTCCTCTTCTTTCTGTCTTCATTTTTCTTCCGCTTCCTGTGCTTCTTCCATCTCACGCATTCTCACGTTATAAAATACTATTTTTGTAAGCTTTTTTAACACTAAACTGAAAGTAACAAATATGATGGAAATCACTATCAGGCTCAGACAATAGATAACACTGAATGATCAGGCTTCATTACAAAATAGGATATGTTTTTTCAATAACTCAGAGGGCAAAATTGCCCTCTGGAATGCCTAAGACACTAATAAATACTTTGACGCGGATTTACGCTACATGATGGTTTTCACCATTAAGATGTTGTGATATCGCAACAACTGTAATGAGAAAATTTTATTATGATTAATACGGCCCATACCCCATTAACAATGCTTAGTGCGCTATCAATGTTCTGAATATCAAATTAACACATCATTCAATCAGGAACGATACATCAATACTTCCTTTATAAGTATTTGTAGGTATATTCCCATTAGCACAAAGGTTGAATGATAATAACTTATAAACAGTTCCCCCATTATATTTCCCCATAGATTGTCCTGCATAAAACTCTAAAGCTTCGGAAGAATTGTTATTATATACTGCATTAGTTATTTTTTTAGCTGCATCAGATACAGTAATATAAGGTGCGACTTCTTTATCTTTCAAAGGGATATTGGAAGACATTGTCATCCCAGTTTTACTCCCATTGACTAACTCATTATAGGGTTTTAATGTCACGTACATATTTCCTGAATGAGGACAAGAGACAAGCATACTAGCGACATTCTGCTCAAGTAACTTGGCTGACTTAAAATTTTGTGCTAGTTGAGCGGCAAATTGTATGTTTGTTGAGCTAGCAGGAGAAACATTACATGTTTTTAAGACGTGAATAGGACCATTACCAAATGAAAAAGGAACTGAAGATAGATCTGGAGGAGCCTCAGTTGCTGTTTGAGCTGTAGTAAAATATACCGGAGCAACAAAATCGTAAATACCGGGTTTAACATGGCCTACTGCATAAATAGAATAAGAGCTTATTCTCAAACTAGTGTTATCTACACGTGAAAAGCGACCAAACCAACACATTGGGTGACGATAACTAAATTCACTAGGGTAATCAGCAGTTCTAGAAACCTCTTTCCCTCGACGCAAAGTAATTCTAGTTGGGGTATATGTCCCATTATTACTATATACAGAATTGATAGTTAACGTTCCATTAATAGCTGCAACTAAATAATTTTCCCTATTTTCCGCTTCGCTTGCATTTTTATTATATAATTTTAATCCGTACTCCCCCTCTTGACTTCCTGGGAATGGGAATAAAAAACTCTGCCATTGTGCACTGTTTTTACTACAATAATCTACAACATTATTAACACCTACAGCCGCGCCATAGCGATTACCACTACTATAAAGTAACATATATGATTGAGGAGGTGTTAATTCACCTATATACCCCGTTCCATTATCTGGAATAACAAGTGCTTTTGTTAGGAGAGGGAAAAACAGTGACAATACAAAAAGACTGATTTTAATAGTTATCGTTTTCAATTTTCACCACCGAACATAATGACAGATATAACCATTGATATACTATTTATTATACGATTATTAGTGATTTTTATCTCTAACAATAAGAATAAAAATCATTATTCCATATAAAAATTAAAATAAAAACAAAGTAAAGAAAAACATTCCAAAAAAGAATCATTCACGCTATTTTTAGTAAGATAATATTTTCAATAACTGTTAACAAACATCATTTTAAGATTTTCTCCTGCGTTCTTTTTTCACTTTCTATGCTTATTCCATTTCACGTATTCTCACCTTATAGCTTGATTGCTCTGACAACAACCTGCACACAAATGCACTTAGACAAAAATAAAATAGCTATTAGCGAAATAAAAGGTCTATTTTTAATTATCTCTTTTAGATAATATTAGACATTAAAATAAACTCAGTTTAAGAAAGTCTAAATTAGATATATTAAAAATATATTCAGATATCATTAAATAAATAAACAAAAGGTGTATTATATAATATTGCTTTGTTATTTATCCTCTAAAAAGGAATAATGATATGAAAAAATTATTACTTAGCCTTACTATGCTGGCGATAATATCTACGCCAGTGTTGGCTAAATCCCCTGTAGCTAACTTAAAAATCAACGGTGATATTAAGCCCCCAACTTGTACTATTAATGGAGCAACACAAAGTGATGTGATTTTCGATTACGGAGTCATAAGCCCAACACTTATCCCTCAATCGAAAATTTATTCTTATCCTGCCAGTATGGTTCAAAATACAGTTACAGTTGAATGTGATGCAAAAACATATTTAACCTTTGTTGCGTCTGATACTTATGATAATACAGAATTAAGCGTTAATAATACGTCAGACTGGTTTCATTTAGTAGATAAAGCAAATCCTGAAACTGCGGTTGGAGCAGCTTATTTTGTATGGGATAATGTGACTGTTGATGGCAAACCTGCGTATATTTCACGAGCAAACGATGCTGCTATCACAGGGACTAACTACTATAATGTCCTATATAAAGGGCCAACCAATGGTTGGACATCAAAACAACAGACAGAATCGGTTGATAAAGGCTCTCTGGCTCTAATTTCAGGTGAAATTTTCCAAGCAAATTTCAGACAGGGAATTGAAAGTAATCCTACTCAAACCTTTATTTTATCTAGAGATGAATTAAGTAAAAAAGGAATAGATTTATCTAATGGTTTAGATTTTATCGGGGAGGCTGTTCTCACTTTTAATTTTGGTGTCTAATTTTAAAGTAATTGATAATCACAATATAATTAAAATTTATATTGTGATTATCTTTTGCTATCAATAAGAATCCCTCAAAATTTAATATAATTAAGGACTTCTCATATAACATAAAATTATTTTTGTATTTCTTTTAAATAATCAGCAACACGATATTCAATATTTTTACGCTCAATGTCAGATAAAGAATAAAACATAGCGACATTATTCACATCATAATTTAATAGTAAACCATAATAATATGCTTCTTTCACATCACCTTTGAGTAGAAGTGCTTCATAAAGTTTGTCAAAAGAAGATATTGCAAAATTCATTTTTCCTAATCGAATATTCATATCTAAAATATAATCGTTATGATTTTTTAGTGTAGATAAATACACATTCACGAAAGGATCCTTACTTATGTATTTTGGTGCATTAGTATACATATTATTTAATTCAGAATACAAAAAATCATTTATTTCATATGGATAATCTAACGATAATTGATACCACTCAATAGCCTTATCAAGGTTTCGTTCAACTAAACACGGTGACTCTAAATAATAATCAGCAATGATACTAATACTAGAATATTTGTATTCATTAGAAGAGCTGTATTTACTAGGTTCTTCTCCTGTTGTTAGCCATTCTTTAAGATAGTAGTCTGCTTTATTGATATTATCTTTATCTTCACAGATATTTTGCATATAGTACCAATAAATTAACTCAGCCGCTTCTTTATTTCCTAAATCATATGCTTTTTTGGCATAAATTAAACTTCTTCCACTATCTTCAATACTATAAAATCTTGCTAATTCTAGTTGTTGTTTACTACTCTCTTTTTGGTTTAGTAAATAATCAAGTGTATTATCTCTTTTTTCCTTCCATCTTCTATCTATTTCATATTTTTCTGATTCCAGCTCAAAATGAGACGAATTGATGCTAATACGTAGTTCATATTCAGATGCTTTAGCAATGTTCTTTCTAACCCCCTCTTTACCGTCTCGATAAATTATAGCCAATTCTTTTAAGCAAATAAAATCACCTAAATCTGCACATTTTCTTCGCCAAGCCAAACGCTCCTTAATAGTGATATTAGTTAACTTATCAAAAGAATAGTCTTGATAAATTTCATCGCGAGCATTCTTATCTTTATACTCTTTTGTAATAATAAATTTAATTGCATCAATAGAACCTATTTCAGCTAATTTAAATATATCCTTATAATATTTTTTTAAATTATCTTCATTAATATTGTTAGCTGAGTTCTCATGTATTATATTCTTTATTGTATATTGAAATGCAAGATTTGTATTTTGACTTAATAATGGTTGAATAGCCTTTCTTATTTTATCATCATATAGCGAACGTTCCACAATAAAATCAATTACATATTGTGAATCCATTCCATATCGGAAAAGAATACTATATCCTTCCTGTCGTTTTTTTTCTGTCAACCTTCTGCTTTCTAAATCATCTTTCAATTCTGAAACAATATTAATAAGAGCTTGATCATCTATTATATTTTTATATTTAATAGTCGCAATTGCTTGATGAAAAGTAGCTTCATAGGCATAACCTCGTGCTTTTTGATATAATGAAAAAGCATATTCTTCATTATTGGCGACATCTTCTTCTAAAAGAAGATCTGCATAAAAATGAGCTAAGCTATAGTTTTGATTAAATGTACCAGCTGATTTATTTTTAATTACACTCTCTCTTAAAATATTCACAATCTCTTCTTTTTTAAGATAATCAGAAGCACCAAAATCAAAATATATTTTTACTAATTCTCTTTGGCTTTTACCTGTCAATTTATCATTAGTTATGTTTTCTTTCAGAAAACTAACTGCTTTTCTAATATTCTGATGAACCCCCTCACTATTAGAATATAATTTAGCCAATAATAATTTGCTTTCAGGAGATGGCTGTATGTTATATGCTCTCTCTACCAGCTTAAGTGCTTTTTCAAAATTATAAAAACTACTATTTGGTTTTAAATAGACATTAGCGAGCGCTAGCATGGCTTGTGGAGAGTTTGGATATTTCAATAATAATGTATTAATATATTTTTCAAGCAAGTTTCTAAAATAATTTGATGATAATGTATCACTATTATTTAATTTCTCTATTATTTTAATTAATCCATCATGATGCGCTAAATCAGCAGATTTTTTTAAATATATATTAGCTAAAAAAGAATTTTCTTGAAGGGGATAGTTTTTCTTATCACCCTTGTAGATTTGATACAGAAGATATGTTGCCTCAGGATAGTTCAAATATGCTGAATCAAAAAGTAAGTTAATATCTTGACTTATTAACTTATATTTTAAATACATCATTTTAGGATCTTTTTCTTCAATAAAAGGACGTATCATATTTTTAGTCTTTTTTGATTGTTTTACTGAATCCTTATTCTCTAAATATTGATATACAGCTTCTTTATTGCCTTCTTCTGCTAATTTTTCTAATTCTTCAAGTGTTCTTTTTTTTTCAGACCAAGATTGCTCACCATAAATAGGGAGTAGCGTATATTCTTTTTGATCATAATAAATCACAGGAAAATTAAGGTCATGTAAAAAATCTTTCGCTATTGAAGAGCCTAAATCAGCAGCTTTAGTTAATGACGTTAATCCTTGAGCATCATCAGTAGGACTTTGGATTAATCCTTTGTTACGTAAATATCCTAAATTATAAAGTGCATTTCTATTTTGTAAGTTTGCTGATTTTATTAACCATTTTTGTGAAGCTAAGGCATTTTTATCAACCCCTATGCCATCCCAATACATCATTGCTAAACTAAATGCCGCTTGCGGATCACTTTCCGCATATTGTGTAAAATAATTAAACGCCTCTTTATAATCACCTTTTTGATAATAGCTATAACCATTTGGCTTTGACTGTGGTTGGATTTGATTTTTATTGAGATAAAGCCCCAAGGCAATAAATACTAAAAAAATGGAGATAAGTATATTTTTAATTTTACGAGACA
>NZ_CAWPAV010000052.1:0-48064 GCF_963885725.1 Proteus sp. G4380 | reverse complement strand
TTAGGTAAGGAGGTGATCCAACCGCAGGTTCCCCTACGGTTACCTTGTTACGACTTCACCCCAGTCATGAATCACAAAGTGGTAAGCGCCCTCCCGAAGGTTAAGCTACCTACTTCTTTTGCAACCCACTCCCATGGTGTGACGGGCGGTGTGTACAAGGCCCGGGAACGTATTCACCGTAGCATTCTGATCTACGATTACTAGCGATTCCGACTTCATGGAGTCGAGTTGCAGACTCCAATCCGGACTACGACAGACTTTATGAGTTCCGCTTGCTCTCGCGAGGTCGCTTCTCTTTGTATCTGCCATTGTAGCACGTGTGTAGCCCTACTCGTAAGGGCCATGATGACTTGACGTCATCCCCACCTTCCTCCGGTTTATCACCGGCAGTCTCCTTTGAGTTCCCACCATTACGTGCTGGCAACAAAGGATAAGGGTTGCGCTCGTTGCGGGACTTAACCCAACATTTCACAACACGAGCTGACGACAGCCATGCAGCACCTGTCTCAGCGTTCCCGAAGGCACTCCTCTATCTCTAAAGGATTCGCTGGATGTCAAGAGTAGGTAAGGTTCTTCGCGTTGCATCGAATTAAACCACATGCTCCACCGCTTGTGCGGGCCCCCGTCAATTCATTTGAGTTTTAACCTTGCGGCCGTACTCCCCAGGCGGTCGATTTAACGCGTTAGCTCCAGAAGCCACGGTTCAAGACCACAACCTCTAAATCGACATCGTTTACAGCGTGGACTACCAGGGTATCTAATCCTGTTTGCTCCCCACGCTTTCGCACCTGAGCGTCAGTCTTTGTCCAGGGGGCCGCCTTCGCCACCGGTATTCCTCCACATCTCTACGCATTTCACCGCTACACATGGAATTCTACCCCCCTCTACAAGACTCTAGCCAACCAGTTTCAGATGCAATTCCCAAGTTAAGCTCGGGGCTTTCACATCTGACTTAATTGACCGCCTGCGTGCGCTTTACGCCCAGTAATTCCGATTAACGCTTGCACCCTCCGTATTACCGCGGCTGCTGGCACGGAGTTAGCCGGTGCTTCTTCTGCGGGTAACGTCAATTGATAAGGGTATTAACCTTATCACCTTCCTCCCCGCTGAAAGTACTTTACAACCCTAAGGCCTTCTTCATACACGCGGCATGGCTGCATCAGGCTTGCGCCCATTGTGCAATATTCCCCACTGCTGCCTCCCGTAGGAGTCTGGGCCGTGTCTCAGTCCCAGTGTGGCTGATCATCCTCTCAGACCAGCTAGAGATCGTCGCCTAGGTGAGCCTTTACCCCACCTACTAGCTAATCCCATATGGGTTCATCCGATAGTGCAAGGTCCGAAGAGCCCCTGCTTTGGTCCGTAGACATTATGCGGTATTAGCCACCGTTTCCAGTAGTTATCCCCCTCTATCGGGCAGATCCCCATACATTACTCACCCGTCCGCCGCTCGTCAGCAAGAAAGCAAGCTTTCTCCTGTTACCGCTCGACTTGCATGTGTTAGGCCTGCCGCCAGCGTTCAATCTGAGCCATGATCAAACTCTTCAATTAAAAGTGTTTGATGCTCAAAGAAATCGAAAACTTAGCTTATTCATTATATGAATTAACTTGTTAGTCACTCTTCAAGACTTGATACATCTAATTTTTTAGAAGATATCGTCTCTGCGAGTGCCCACACAGATTGTCTGATAATTTGTTAAAGAGCAGTGCAACTGTCGCTGCCGTTTCCGGTCTTCTGCGTTGTTGCGAGGAGGCGTATATTACGCTATTCCTCTGAAGAGTCAAGAGTTTTTTCAAACTTTTTTCTTTTCTCTTCCCTTTCCGTCGTTGCTGTTGTCAGCTCATCGTCGGTCAGTGGGTGCGCATTATAGGGGCTTCTCAGATTAGCGCAAGTGTTTTTTGAAAAAAATTCACCGTTCGATTAAAACCCCAACAATACGTACAAAAAACAGGTCACAACGAACAGATATCACTCAATTTTGGAAAATTTTGTCGCAAATTCGCTAACTTTATTCCAATCAGTATATTCGATCTCTTTTGTTGGATCGGTTTCACCCTTAGTCATCTTCATAATAAGCTGGATCATCACTCTATCAATCCATTTATAACGTGGGTAAAGAAGCGCGCCTGCAAAAACACCTGTTAATCTAGGCTTCCATGGAGTCTTATCTAAAAACTTACGCATATAAGCATTGGTTTCGGGTGTACTCTTTTCAGCTTTTCTTGCCGTAAGGTTCACCCCAAAAAAGGCGGATGGCATACTATTTAATTGAGAAAGGTGTTGGGTAATAAATTTATCCAGTACTTTATTAAAATAGCCATATCTAATTGATGCCCCAACTAACACTTTATTATAAGCAGATAAATTAAGGCTATGGTGAACAGCAGTTAAATCTCTTACATCACATTCATAGCCCTGTTGTCTTAGTTCATTAGCTATGTGCGTCATTATTTTTTTAGTTTGACCATCTGTACTGCAGTACAGCAACAGCGCGCTCATACATCACTCCTTGTTTTTGGTTAATCACGCCAAAATGTTGGTGTAAATAAAACCAATAATGTGAAAACTTCTAATCGGCCAAATAACATGGTGACAACAAGTATCCACTTAGCGGCTGGATTCATTGTTGTAAAGTTATCAGCAACAATACCTAATCCTGGACCCAAATTATTAAGTGTTGTAGCAATAGCAGAAAAAGCAGAAAACTCATCAACACCTGTCGCTATTAATAGCATTAAGCTAATAATAAACACTAAAGCATATGCTGAGAAAAAGCCCCAAACCGCTTCTATAATACGCTCTGGTAATGCTCGATGTCCTAGTTTAATCGTATAAACCGCATTAGGGTGTACAAGACGTTTTAATTCACGAGAGCCTTGTAAAAATAGCAGTAAGATACGGATTACTTTTAATCCCCCCCCCGTTGAACCAGCACAGCCCCCGATAAAGGCAGAGCACAACAGTAACAGAGGTAAAAAAGTTGGCCATTGGGCAAAACTATCTGTTGCAAACCCTGCGGTTGTTGCCATTGAAACAACTTGGAAAAAAGCTTGATTAATTGTTGTCCATCCAGAGTCATATACCGAATAGAGCCATAGAATAAGGCTACAAATAATCACTAATCCGAGCTGTATAAAGATAAACATGCGAAATTCAGGATCACGCCAATAAATATTGAGGCTTCGCCCTGTTAAAACCGAAAAGTGTAAAGCAAAGTTACACCCTGAAATTAATAGAAAAACACCAATAATGACGTTAATTGTTGGACTATTAAAATAGCCAATGCTTGCATCATGGGTAGAAAATCCACCGATTGCAATGGTAGAAAAACTATGCGAGATAGCATCAAACACGTCCATACCCGCAATCCACAACGCAAGGGCACAAATAATAGTGAGTAAGACATAAATCAGCCACAATGCTTTCGCAGTTTCTGCGATCCTTGGGCGCATTTTATTGTCTTTCAAAGGCCCCGGCATTTCTGCCCGATAAAGCTGCATTCCCCCAACGCCTAACAGTGGAAGAATTGCCACCGCTAATACGATGATCCCCATTCCCCCTAACCATTGCAGCATTTGGCGATAAAATAAAATCGCTTTAGGTAAGCTATCCAACCCAACAAGTGTCGTAGCCCCTGTGGTTGTTAATCCGGAAAAAGATTCAAAAAAGGCATCGGTAATCGATAGATGAGGTTGTTCCGAAAAAATAAAAGGCAATGCCCCTACGCTACCTAACACAGTCCAAAATAAAACCACAATAAGAAAACCTTCTTTGGGTTTTAGATCACTTTTATTGTTTCGATTGGGGATCCACAACATTAGCCCAATAATAAGAGCGACAATAAATGTCTGACTAAATGCTCGTCCTGCACCATCCCGATAGATCAACGCAACGATACCGGGGATGATCATCGTGACAGAGAATAAAATAACAAGTAGCCCAACAATTCGGGTTATTGAACGAAAATGCATTTAGCGATTTCCTTGGTAGCAACGATTATTCATTCGGTTCTAAACATATTAATTGCATACTGCCACGACTGATATCGCGTAGTTTACTTTCAACTTTTTCACTCTCTACGGCTGGCAATGATAGTTCAAAAGTGACTTTATCAGTATATTCACTAGAGAGGATCTTCCCTTGATATTCTGCAACAACTTGCTCAAGTAATGACACCAAGGAATATTCACACTCCACAAGAAATCGGCGCTGAGGTACTTTGGTTTTCGTTGGCAAAAGTTTTAATGCCTGCTGTACCCCATTGCCATAAGCACGAACTAATCCGCCAGTGCCTAATTTGATCCCGCCGAAATAACGTACCACAACCGCAGTCACCTCTCCCATACCACTCCCTAACAGGGGTGCTAGAATAGGTTTTCCCGCCGTGCCTGTTGGTTCACCATCATCAGAAAAACCTAACTGTTGTGAATCATCCGGTCTTCCAGCAACAAATGCCCAACAATGATGCCGAGCATCGGGAAACTGCGCTTTAATTGATTGGATATACGCTTTGGCAGCCTCAATCCCTTCAGTATGAGCAATAAATGTAATAAAACGGCTCTTCTTTATTTCTTCACTGAATTCTACCGTTTCAGCGGGGATCAAATAAGCTTTCATCAGGCTAAATGTAAGTCTCTTGTCATATTTTCAATTTTGTTATCGTGGATAATAATATTATCTTCAATACGAATGCCACCAAAAGGCTTGAAGTGTTCAATCAAATGCCAATCAAAATGACTACGATATTTCCCTTCACGCCAAGGTGCTAATAACGAATCAATAAAATAGAATCCTGGCTCAATGGTAAGTACCATTCCCGGCTCTACAATACGTGTACAACGTAAGAAAGGATACATGGCTGGCGCAGCTAAATGAGTCCCTTTATCATCCTGCATAAATCCACCCGCATCATGAACTTGTAAACCTAGCGCATGGCCTAATCCATGTGGTAAGAAGGGAGTTGTTAATCCTTCACTCACCATCTCTTCTTCGCTAATTCCCTTAACAATACCGTATTTATGTAATAATCCGGCAATACGTTGATGCATTTGAATATGATATTCGCTGTAGCGTACTCCCGCTTTCATTGTCGCTATCAATGCCTGTTGCGCATCATTCATATCTTTGACTAAAGCAGTAAATTCATGATTTTCTTTCGCTGAATAAGTACGCGTAATATCCGCAGCATACCCATTATACTCTGCTCCCGCATCAATAAGGAAACTACGATATTCATCTGGCGATTGATGATCTAATTTGGTGTAATGCAAAACAGCAGCATGTTCATTTAATGCAACAATATTGCCATAAGGTACATCTGTGTCCCGATGTCCTGTTGCCATTAAATAAGCCATATTAATATCAAATTCACTTAACTCAGCTTGGAATGCCTCACGAGCGGCGATATGTCCATTGACTGCCATTTTCTGCGCTTCGCGCATACATGCCAGTTCATAACCCGTTTTATAAGCACGATAATAATGATAATAGTTAAGAAGAGATTGGTTATTAACATTATCAAGACTGACACCTAATGAATCAGCCCGTTGTGTATTTGGCCCAATATAAGCAGTATTTTTATTAATAAAAGGTGCTAGCTCTTTTTGAATATCATCGACATTTTTTAAATGGATCAGCTCAATTTCATGGGTCCAATAGCTACTTGGTAAAGCTTCAACACTATGCCAATAATCAACAGGTGAATAGAACCAGAGTTTTGGTTTATTGACACCATCAACCAATAACCAACAATGTGGCACATCAGTTACTGGCACCCCCGCTTTAAAGTGTGCATTCACTTTAAAAGGGTAATCACTATCATCAAGGAAAACACCAATAGGTTCACCAGAGTGAATCAAGACATTATCAAGGTGGTGTCTAGATAAAGCATCACGAGTACGATTTTGTAGTGTTTTGATATGTTCTTGATACAGAGAAAGCAATTTTTCCATTACTAATCACCTATCTTTATTTATTGTTAATTATTCAGCTTAACACGCCAACTCTTTTACAGGGTAACACCATAGCAAAAATAGCTTACCATGACTTATTACTATGTTTTTACGATCCTTAATTATGCTGATTTATTCATTTAAACCAATCATATAAAAATCAATATATTAGATAATTTCATTGTGATCAGTCCTACATTTCCTTAATCAAATATTTGCAATTAATTAACATTGTATTCACACTCTAATTATCTGGTCATACCAGTTTATACTTTAGGGAGAATACAAATGCTCTATCAAAGCGAAAATATTCAAGCCGATTGGGTGAAGCAAGGTATTGTTGAGCTCGTTTTCAATGCTAGCGGTTCTATTAATAAATTAGATACAAAAACGGTGGCAATGTTAAGCGAAGCGTTAACAGTATTAGAAAACACATCTGATCTAAAAGGGGTTATTTTACGTTCAGAAAAACCCGCCTTTATTGTTGGTGCCGATATTACCGAATTTTTATCACTTTTTGATGCACCGGTTGAAGAACTGACACAATGGCTACATTTTGCTAATCATATTTTCAATCGATTAGAAGATCTCCCCGTTCCTACAGTTTCTGCCATTAATGGCTACGCCCTAGGCGGTGGCTGTGAATGTGTATTAGCAACGGATTTTCGTATTGCATCACCGGATTTACGCATTGGTTTGCCCGAAACAAAACTTGGTATTATGCCGGGTTTTGGTGGCTCTGTTCGGCTACCTCGCCTTATTGGCGTTGATAATGCCTTAGAAATTATTACCGCAGGTAAAGATATTAATGCCGAAACAGCACTTAAGAATGGCTTAATTCAAGCTATTGTCCCTGTTGATAAGCTAAAAGAAAGTGCCATTTCACTGATAGAGCAAGCCATTGATGGCAAATTTGACTGGCAAGCTGCTCGTCAACCTAAAACTGTGGCATTAAGATTAACGGAACTTGAACATAAAATGTCATTTGCTGTGGCAAAAGGCATGGTGATGAAAGTCGCAGGCCCTCATTATCCAGCCCCAATGACCGCCGTTAATACGATAGAAAAAGCCGCATTTCTAGATAGAAAAGCGGCACTTGAATTGGAAACAGAAAACTTTGTCAAACTGACCCGCACCGATGTTGCCAAAGCATTAGTGGGTATTTTCCTTAATGATCAATATGTGAAAGGTATTACTAAAAAACGTCATGCTAGCTTACCAAAACAAGCGGCAGTATTAGGCGCGGGGATCATGGGTGGCGGAATTGCCTATCAATCTGCACTAAAAGGCATTCCTGTTACCATGAAAGATATTAATGCCAACTCCCTTGAATTGGGTATGACAGAAGCACTCAGTCTGTTACAAAAACGTCAAGAAAAAGGACGTATGAGTGCCGTTGATATGGCAAAAACCCTCGCCTCTATTCATCCTACCCTAAACTATGCCAGTGTAGCTGATGCACAAATTGTGGTCGAAGCTGTGGTTGAAAACCCTAAAGTAAAAGCCTCTGTACTTGCTGAAACCGAAGCGCTCCTTGCTGATCATGCTGTACTTGCTTCGAATACCTCAACAATCCCCATTTCGCTACTTGCCAAATCACTAACACGCCCTGAAAATTTCTGTGGAATGCACTTCTTTAATCCCGTTCACCGCATGCCTTTAGTTGAGATCATTAAAGGTGAAAAAACCAGCGAAGAGACGATTAATCGCATTGTCAGTTATGCTAGCAAAATGGGTAAAACGCCAATCATTGTTAATGACTGTCCGGGGTTCTTTGTCAATCGCGTGCTCTTCCCTTATTTCGCCGGATTTTCTCTTTTATTGAGAGATGGTGCTGATTTTCTTGCTGTAGATAAAGTGATGGAAAAAGTCTTTGGCTGGCCAATGGGTCCGGCTTATTTACTGGATGTTGTCGGTATCGATACAGCGAATCATGCTCAAGCAGTGATGGCTCAAGGTTTCCCAGACAGAATGGGCAGTATTGATAAAGACGTTATTGCGCTTTTATATCAACAACAACGCTATGGTCAGAAAAATAATCATGGTTTCTATGACTACACTATTGATAAGCGTGGTAAAAAACAAAAGCAGGTAGATAACGATATTCACAGCCTTATTGAACATCATGTCGGCAAAAAACAGGAATTTAACCAAGACACTATTATTGCTCGTATGATGATCCCAATGATCAATGAAGTTATTCGTTGCTTAGATGAAGGCATTATCGCCTCACCTGCAGAAGCCGATATTGCATTAGTGTATGGTTTAGGCTTCCCTCCTTTCCGTGGTGGTGTCTTCCGTTACCTCGATACCATTGGATTAGCACAATTTGTTGCAAATGCAGAGCAATACTCAGAATTAGGGCCACTTTACCAAATTCCTGAGAGCTTAAAACAAAAAGCATTACGTAACGAAACCTACTATCCAAAGCCTGCAAAAGTAGATGTTAACATCAGAGAACTCGCTTAAGGAGAGAAGAAATGGAAAAGGTTGTCATAATTGATGGTGTTCGCACCCCAATGGGACGTTCAAAAGGCGGGGCATTTCGCCATGTAAGAGCTGAAAATCTCTCTGCGCAATTAATGCAAGCTTTGCTTAAGCGTAACCCTGATATTGATCCCAATGATATTGGCGATGTGATTTGGGGCTGTGTGCAACAAACTTTAGAGCAAGGCTTTAATATTGCACGTAATGCCGCACTATTAGCAGAATTACCGCATAAAGTTCCGGCAGTAACCGTCAATCGTTTATGTGGCTCTTCGATGCAAGCCTTGCATGACGGTGCTCGCCAAATTATGTTAGGAGAGAGCCAAGTTGCTTTAATTGGTGGCGTTGAACATATGGGTCATGTACCGATGACCTATAATGCTGACTTTAACCCAGCATTAAATCTTTCTGTGGCAAAGGCTTCATTCTCAATGGGGTTAACTGCAGAAATGTTAGCAAAATCATTTCAAATATCTCGTGAAGAACAAGACAAATTCGCCTATCGCTCACACCATTTAGCCGCCCTCGCGACCCAAAAAGGCTATTTTGATAACGAACTTGTTGCCATTAATGGTCATGATGCAGCAGGAGATTTTATACGCGTCAGCACGGATGAAGTTATCCGTTATAACCCAAGCCTTGATGAATTAGCACAACTTAGACCCGTATTTGATCCCGCCACAGGCTCCGTCACTGCGGGGAATTCATCTGCAGTCTCTGATGGGGCATCCGCGATGTTTATCACGAGCGAAAGTTATGCTAAGCAACATCATTTAAAACCCCGTGCAATTATTCGTTCGATGGCGGTAACAGGTTGTGATCCGGCAATCATGGGGTATGGTCCCGTTCCTGCCACTGAAATAGCGCTAAAGAAAGCAGGGTTAACCCTCAGTGATATTGATATCTTTGAACTTAACGAAGCCTTTGCAGCGCAATCCTTAGCTTGCATGAAAAAAATGAATTTACTCGATAGCATTGATGACAAAATCAATCTTAATGGTGGTGCTATTGCACTTGGGCATCCATTAGGTTGTTCTGGTGCCAGAATAACCACCACGCTATTAAATATTATGGAGCGTAAAGATGCACAATTAGGATTAGCGACAATGTGTATTGGATTAGGCCAAGGGATAGCAACCATTATTGAGCGAGTTTAATCAAGATGATTTTTCATTTTGAGTAATATCACTTGGTTGACATGTTTGATTGCTTGGTTTTTTAACCATTTTCCCGCCGTCAGGGGCGGGTTTTTTTATGGTTTTTTATCGTTATTGCTTGTTAAATAAATTCAAAAGCATCACTAAATAAGCGTTCTCTATCAGCATTACGCTCATTACAAAAACGATCTCGCGCTATTTTAGCCATTTCAAAACGTCCTGCGATATAAATATCATAGGATGATAAATCGCCAAAATCTTCACTAATTGCCGTTAATACAGTCCCTTTTCTACCACGCCAAGCGTCATCAGGTTGTTCAACAACAGGTACGACTGATAATGAGGGATACTTTTCCGTTAAATCTTGCAACTCATTAAGATCATAAAGATGTACCTGCTCTCGTCCTCCCCAATAAAGCGTTATCGCACGTTGAGGATTTTCTTGTAATGCCGCTAGCAAGATAGAGTGAGTATAAGAAAATCCTGTTCCTCCTGCGATAAGCAACAAAGGACGTTGGCTCTGTTGTCTAAACCACGCATTACCATGGGGAATATCAATCTTTAATTGTTGAGTTTCTAAAATAAGATCGAGCACAGCCATTGCGTAAAGATTCAGATCTGACGCGCCAATATGAAGCTCAATAAAGTCTTTATTTTCGGGAATAGAGGCAATAGAGAATGGGCGCTTATCTCGCTCATCCATAACCGCTAAAAGGTATTGTCCAGCCTGAAAATCAAATGGGCCATCAGGTAATAATCTTACCCGATACACCGTATCTGTTATCGGCTCAACGAGTGAGACTTTACAGTTCAGTATCGCCATGTTGTTCCTCTATTATTATTTAACAATATCGAGCTGTTCCCAAATAGTATCGACCCGCTGTTTTATTTCATCCGTCATTACGATAGGTCGCCCCCACTCTCTCTCTGTTTCACCGGGCCATTTATTGGTCGCATCTAACCCCATTTTGGAGCCTAAACCTGAAACAGGTGAAGCAAAATCAAGATAATCAATTGGCGTATTTTCCATCATAATGGTATCTCTTGCGGGATCCATCCTAGTTGTGATAGCCCAAATCACATCTTTCCAATCTCTTGCATTCACATCATCATCGCAAACAATCACAAATTTAGTATACATAAATTGTCGCAAATAAGACCAAACTCCCATCATTACGCGTTTAGCGTGACCTGCATACTGCTTTTTCATGGTCACAACCGCTAAACGATAAGAGCAACCTTCAGGAGGTAAATAAAAATCGACAATCTCAGGAAATTGTTTTTGTAATATCGGTACTAATACTTCATTAAGCGCAACGCCTAATACTGCCGGCTCATCTGGTGGACGCCCTGTATAAGTAGAGTGATAGATAGCATCTTTACGACGTGTTAGATGTGTTATGGTAAATACTGGAAAAGAGTCAATCTCATTATAATAACCAGTATGATCACCATATGGCCCTTCTGGTGCAAGCTCACCGGGTTCAATATACCCTTCGAGAATAATTTCGGCACTTGCCGGGACTTCCAAGTCATTGGAAAGGCATTTAACGACTTCTGTTTTATTACCTCGCAATAATCCAGCAAAGGCATATTCAGATAATGTATCTGGTACTGGCGTTACGGCACCTAAAATTGTCGCAGGATCAGCTCCTAATGCAACAGAAACGGGAAAACGTTCTCCTGGGTGTTTTTGACACCATTCTTGGAAATCTAACGCGCCACCGCGATGAGATAACCAACGCATAATCACTTTATTTTTGCCAAGCACTTGTTGGCGATAAATACCTAAATTCTGGCGCTCTTTAAATGGCCCTCGCGTTACTGTAAGTCCCCATGTAATCAAAGGTGCTGCATCTTCAGGCCAACAATGCATCACGGGGATCTTAGTTAAATCAACATCATCGCCAGTTAACACAACCTCCTGACAAGGGGCTTTGCTCAGGCGCTTAGTTGGCATATTTAAAACTTGCTTAAATTTAGGTAACTTATCAAAAAGATCACGAAATCCTTTCGGAGGATCAGGCTCTTTTAAAAATGCTAATAGCTTACCCACTTCATGTAAGGCTTTAACATCATCTTGCCCCATCCCCATAGCAACACGCTCAGGTGTACCAAATAAATTACATAGCACTGGCATATCAAACCCTTTAGGATTTTCAAATAACAGTGCAGGCCCACCAGCACGTAATGTTCTGTCCGCTATTTCGGTCATTTCAAGGTAGGGATCTATTTCAAAGGTGATGCGTTTTAATTCACCTTTTTCTTCGAGTAATGAAAGGAAATCTCTTAAATCGCGGTATTTCATCATAATCTTACGAGCCAGTGAGTGAGAGAAAAGAGGGCAAAGCCCTCTTTGAAACACTATAAGCTAAACGCATAACTCACTAAAAAGCAATGCCTTTTATATGAGATTGCAAATTATTATTATAAACAGCGAAATGGAACCCATTTTGCCAACATTTTTGTATCAAACTGTTCTGGAAAAGTTTTTCCATGTTGGAAAATTTTAAAGCCTTCATTTTTAGCGCTGTAATAACGTAACTCTTCACCCTGAATATATAAGTAACTACCTTCACGAATGGCAACCACTATCTCGTCTGGGTTCATCGCACAAAACTCCGCAATACGCTCATCTCGAGTTTCGCCCATATGTCCACTAATGGTGGCATCAATATAGTGCGGGTTAATTTGTACAGGGAATAATCCCAGTGAAGGCATAACAACAGAACAGCGCACAGGCATATCATTTGTAGTACGGATAGTCGGAGTGGCAACATTACAACCCGCACTCCAACCGATATAAGGGATATTACGTTCACGAACTGCACGCTGGATAGGAACCACTAATCCTTTTTCATGCAGCATTTGGTTTAATAACCACGTATTCCCCCCACTAACTAAAATACACTCAGCATTGTTAATGGCTTCCACTTCTGAATCAAAATGTTCAATACAAGTCACTTCAATACCTAATACTTCTGATAATTCACGAGCACGTTGGTCGTGATCAGAACGAATAACCGCATATGCAATAAGCACGGCAGAACGAATACCACGCTTTTTAATCATGCTGTCGATATTATCTTTGGCGTAACTTAACCATTGTGGGTCCCCGGCAATCTTCCCATTACTCAATAAAAAAACTTCCATTTGAAAACCTCTTTATAATTATGGATCAGGATCTAAGATAATTATCTTGGGAGTTTTTTCTTGTTTTTGCCATCATTTTTTTGTCAACTTGTTACCTCTATCTGAGATAAGATTGAAACTTCTCAAAACCACTGCATTTATTGCGTCTGAACACGGTTTCAGTGATCATTTTCTAGTATAAAATTGCATTTCACTTGTTACATTTACCGACAGATTACTGTTACCTTTATCATAAATTTGCTATTATCCTCCTAATTAGAATCAACTAACCCTTTGTCTCTATTATGAAAAACTGGCACCTTCTGTATTGTAAACGCGGACAAATCGCTCGGGCGATCGAACACTTAGAACGTCAGCAGGTGATCTGCTTTACGCCGATGGTGACAATAGAAAAGTTAATAAGAAATAAAAGAACTTTGGTCACCGAGCCTTTGTTCCCGAATTATCTATTTATTCAATTTGATCCAGAGGTCATTCATACCACTACGATAAATTCTACCCGTGGTGTTAATGCCTTTGTGCGCTTTGGACGCTATCCTGTCACAGTGCCACAAGAGGTTATAGATACCTTACAATCGCCGACACCGTCTTCGGTTATCTACAGTGAAGAAAATGTGCCGCATAGTGGTGATTATGTATTAATTACGGAAGGTGTTTTTCAGGGGATCAAAGCGATATACCAAGAGCCAGACGGCGAAACTCGCTCTATTTTGCTATTAAAAATATTAAATAATGAAGTGAAAAAATCCGTTGATAATAAAGAGTTTAAAAAAGAGCCTTTCTAAAAAGTTAACCCAGCCTTAGCTGGGTTAATAAATTATGTTTTTAGAAAACTCACTTCCTAAAATTATTTCTGCTGTTCTGTTGCTTGCGCCTCAGCCTCTTCAGCTTCTTCTTCTGGTGTTTTTCTTCTGCCATTATTGACATAAAAACGGGACACCAAGACACCAATCTCAAACAATAAATACATCGGTATTGCTAATAATGTTTGAGAAAAAACATCAGGTGGCGTTAATACCATGCCAATAACAAAAGCACCCACTAAGATATAAGGACGTTTTTTCTTTAATGCATCAGGTGTTGTGACACCACTCCAACACAGCAAGATGATCGCAATAGGAACTTCAAATGCGGCCCCAAACGCCATAAACAGCGTCATTACGAAACTTAAATACTTACTGATATCTGGAATAAAGTTAACCCCTTCTGGGGTAGTATTCACAAAGAAACCAAATGCAAGTGGAAACACAACAAAATACGCAAACGCCATACCGAGATAAAATAATACGGTACTTGAAACCAGTAACGGTAACATTAAGCGGCGTTCATGTTTATACAGTGCTGGTGCGATAAAAGCCCATACCTGATAAAGGATCACAGGAACAGAAGCAAAAACGGATACCATAATAGTCAATTTAATTGGCGTCAAAAAAGTAGAGGCAACATCAGTCGCACTCATATTTGACCCCTGCGGCAACTTATCAAGTAAAGGTGCCGAGATTAATTGATAGATATCGTTAGAAAAATAAACCAAAGCCAGAAAAACCACTAGAACTGAAACTAAGCTGTACATTAGACGCTTACGCAGTTCTATTAAATGGCTGATCAGCGGTTGGGTATCATTTACTGCCATGTTTTAGTGCTCACCATTTGCCTGATCAGTTGTTTTCTTCTCTACTGTTACTGTTTTAGTAACAGGAACATCTGGCTTAATAACATGTTCTGTATTTTCAGTTACCGTTTTGGAACTGTGTTGAACATCGTCATTCGCTTCATTCGCTTCAGCCAGTGCCGCTAAATCAGAAGGCGTAGGTTCCGTAGAGTCGGTTTTTACAGACTGCTCTGTCTCTGTAGATCCTGGCGTTGTAGGTGCTTGATAAGTTTCTTTTAAAGACTGTGCAGCCTCTTTTAACTCATCCATCGACGCTTTTAGCTCAGGGGATAATGTTTGCAAATTCGCTTTCTCTTCCACTTTCTTCAGGCTCTCTTGAAGCTCTTGAAGTTTTAGTTCTTGAGTTAGCTCATTTTGCACATTCGCCGCCAAAGAGCGCAATGCCCTTACCCAGCCAGCAATTGTTTTTACTGCTACGGGCAATCGTTCTGGCCCCAGAAAAACAAGACCTATCACCATGACCAATAGCAGCTGACTAAAACCAATGTCAAACACGGTTTACACCTGCTCTTTATTTTTGCTCTCAGTGGTTGACTTCTCTTCTGTCGAAGTCTTCTGCGCTAAATTTTTAGTATCAAAATCTGCGTCGTTCGTGGTTTTTTCTGCGTTGTTGGTCTCTTTTTGGTTTTCGTCACCCATCGCTTTTTTAAAGCCTTTGACTGAAGCACCCAAATCTGAGCCTAAAGTGCGCAGTTTATTAGTACCAAATAATAAGACTACGATGACAGCGATGATGAGTAATTGCCAAATGCTAATACCGCCCATTTTATGTTCCTCAACTATTTTAGGAGTTATACTTTACAACAGTGCCCATTATATACATCGAATTCAATTTTCGGGAATCTCGAATTCATATTATAAATTGTTCAAAGACAAACTTTGATGTGTTTTTATTGTGCATTACCTGATTTAAACCAGCCCCAAATCCATGCGAGAAGGCCTAAGCTGATAAAAACACTAAATAATGTTTTAAAACCAGAAACAAAAAACAGGCTACCGCATAAAAATAGCGTTGTTCCCATACCCAATAAAAAATAGGACTGTCTTTGTTTGACTCTCTGTGAACTTATTTGTTCCGTCAATTTTTCTAGCGTTAACTTCATATTTTTGTGTTGTTTCAGGCTATCATAAACCAATTCAGGCAATTCAGGCATCTTTTCAATCCAGTAAGGCGCCTTACTTTTGATACCATTTACCAACGCAGTAATACCAATTTGACTATGTAGCCAATCTTCTAAGAAAGGTTTTGCCGTTTTCCAAAGGTCAAGCTGTGGATAAAGCTGACGACCTAAGCCTTCAACATACAACAAAGTTTTTTGCAGTAAAACCAATTGCGGTTGTACTTCCATATTAAAACGACGAGCCGTATTAAAAAGATTCAGTAGCACATGCCCAAAAGAAATTTCTGACAAGGGTTTTTCAAAGATTGGCTCACACACTGTGCGAATAGCAAACTCAAAATCTTCTACATTGGTATCAGCAGGTACCCAACCAGAATCAACGTGTAACTCAGCCACACGACGATAGTCACGATTAAAGAATGCTAAGAAGTTTTCCGCTAAATAACGTTTATCTTCTTTAGTCAGTGAGCCGACAATACCACAGTCAATGCCAATATAGTATGGATTTTCCGGATGATCATAACTGATAAATACATTACCCGGATGCATATCTGCATGGAAAAAACTGTCTCTAAATACTTGAGTAAAAAAGACTTTAACCCCACGCTCTGCCAATAGCTTCATATTGGTATTTTGGGCATTTAACGCATCAATATCTGAAACAGGAATACCATAAATACGCTCCATCACCATTACATTTTCATGGCAATAATCCGAATACACTTCCGGAATATAAAGCATAGAGCTATTTTCAAAGTTACGACGCAATTGAATGGCATTTGCCGCTTCACGTAATAGGTTTAGCTCATCAAGTAATGTTTTTTCATATTCGCGGATCACTTCTTTAGGCCGTAACCGACGCCCATCGGGTAAAAATGGCAATAAATTCGCTAACCGATACATCAAACGAATATCCGCTTTAATAACAGGCTGAATATCAGGACGGATCACCTTTAATACCACTTCTTTACCATTTTCTTTCAATGTAGCGGTATGGACTTGTGCAATAGACGCAGAAGCAAGAGGTGTTTCGTCAAAATCATCAAACCATTTATCGATAGGGCCACCAAATGATTTTTCAATATATTGTCGCGCTTTTTTACCATCAAAAGGAGCTACTTTATCTTGCAGTAACGCCAACTGATCAGCGATATGAGGAGGAAAAAGATCACGTCGAGTCGATAACATTTGACCCAGTTTTATCCAAACAGGCCCTAATGTTTGTAATGCAAGTCGTAAGCGCTCACCTAATGGTTTATCGGCATGCTGATTTTTGATCCAAAATAGTGCTCGGCACCCCAATCTTGCTGGCAAGGTAATTCGATGTTTAGGAATTAGCTCATCAAGCCCATAAGATAAGAAGACTTTAATAATATGATAAAGGCGCTTTAACTCACTGAGGAGCATTATTTTTTCTCCAAGGTGCTTAACCGTTTTTCTAACTCGGCTGTTTGCTGTGCCAGTTGTTCTATTTCATCATAAAAATGGACAGTCTCTAATGTTGAGGGGGCGGTTTTCCACTCTTCAATCAAAGCGTCTCTTAAATAAGCTTTTTGTCGGCCAAATAGTGTAGTGAATAATTTGAGCCCTTTACTTGCTGCAAGCGATAATCCTTCTGCAGCCAAATCACCAATATAAGGCGCTAAATATTGCGCAGGCTCCCAGGGTGCCATATCCAGCAAGGCAGACCAGTTTTGTACCACCTGCATATCGCCTTCAATGGTAATATCACCACGATTAATTAATTCAGACAACTTTTGTCGGTCAGTGAGTTTAATTAAAGTTAATAATTTAGTTTTTATCGTGCAATCAGTCTCATCATTCCATTGAGTTAACACATCAACTTGCTGTTCGCTGAAAATTAAATAGATAGATTGAGGAAACTCATTAATAGAAAGCGCCAAGACTTTGCCCGCAAGGCGATTGCGGGCAGGTTTAAGCACATTTTCCTGATATAAAACATGATTAAGTGCCGTTTCCATCGATGCAGTTATCAGTGGATAGAGCACTTGAGAAGCAATATCATGAGAAAAAGTGGCTTTTTCCATCTTAGAATTTAAACCCTTTGTGTAATGCAACTATACCTCCAGTCATATTGGTATAGGAAACCTGATCAAACCCAGCTTCTTCCATCATTCCTTTTAATGTTTCTTGGTCTGGGTGCATGCGAATGGATTCGGTTAAATAGCGATAGCTATCTGCATCATTCACAATCACTTGACCAATTCTTGGTAATATATGGAAAGAGTAAGCATCATAAATCTTACTTAGCGGATCAAGAACGGGTTTAGAGAATTCAAGGACTAATAGACGTCCACCGGGTTTTAGCACACGGAACATAGAACGTAACGCTTTGGCTTTATCAGTCACATTACGTAAACCGAACGAGATAGTGATACAGTCAAAGTAATCATCAGGGAATGGCAGCTCTTCTGCATTCGCTTGTACATAACTGACATTACCAACAATACCGTGATCACGCAGTTTCTCACGTCCCATTTTTAACATGGAGTCATTGATATCAGCTAAAACCACTTCACCATTCTCTCCTACTAAACGAGAGAATTTTGCCGTTAAATCGCCGGTTCCACCTGCCAAGTCAAGTACACGTTGATTACGTCTTACACCACTTGCCTCAATGGTATAGCGTTTCCAGACACGATGGATGCCAAAAGACATTAAGTCATTCATTAAATCGTATTTAGATGCAACAGAGTGAAAAACCTTGGCCACCATGGTTTGTTTTTCATCTTTGTCAACGGTTTGGAAACCAAAATCTGTTGTTTCCTTAGATTGTTGAGTCATATTATTTGCCCGCTAATTAATCAAAATTTAGTAAATTCAGTACATTTCTTGCCCGGAAACCGCTATTTTTATTTATGTAAATCAATCAGAAGCTGATTTTTCAACCAGATCATTATCAATGGTCTTTTTTATCTCAACCCCTAAGGATTTAAAGCCTTCTGCTTGGCTGATAAGGTTTCCACGACCTTCAGAGAGTTTTTTCATCGCTAATAGATAGCCCGATTGCGCTTTTTGAATGCTATTACCTAGCCCTTGCATATCATCAACGAAAAGTCTTAATTTGTCATACATTTTAGCCGCTCTATCAGCAATTTCTTGCGCATTTTGGCTTTGGTATTCATAACGCCACAATGCGGCTATTGTACGCAAAGCAACAAGTAAAGTAGATGGCCCAACCAACATTATATTATTTTTCAATGCTTCTTCTAATAAATCTGGAGAATGACCAATAGCAACGAGGTAAGCAGGCTCTATCGGTATAAACATTAAAACGTAGTCTAACGAAGTCACTCCCGGTAGCTTATGATAATCTTTGAGACTTAAGCCTTTAATGTGCGCTCTGATAGAGTTCACATGAGCATGCAGCGCTTGTTTTTGTTCATTTTCATCACTGCTATTAAAGTATCTTTCATAAGCAATCAGCGACATTTTAGCATCAATAATCACATCTCGACGATGCGGTAAATGCACAATCACATCGGGTTGATAACGACTGCCATTTTCATGGCGAATACTGACTTGAGTTTCAAACTCGTGCCCTTCGCGTAAACCAGATGACTCTAAGATCCGCGCTAATACCGTTTCTCCCCAGTTGCCTTGGATTTTATTATCCCCTTTTAAGGCATTAGTCAGATTAACGGCTTCTTGCGCCATTTTGACATTGAGTTGTTGCAGTTGGCGAATTTCATGTACCAGTGTATGCCTTTCTCGCGCTTCTTGTCCAAAACCTTCTTGTACCTGCCGACGAAAACTCTCTAGTTGCTCTCGAAATGGAGAAAGGAGATGGGTTAAACCTTGACGATTAAGCTCTTGCGCTTTACGTCCACTTTGCTCAAAAATGCGGTTAGCCAGATTTTCAAACTGAGTGGCTAGTCGTTGTTCACTATTAAGCAGTAAACGCTGTTTCTCTTCAGCGGATATTCGGCTCTCTTCCCAACGCGTGGTCACTTCCCTTAATTCGGCTTCTTGAGAAGTAATTATTTCACGTTGTGCACGTAACTCTTGCTCTAAGTGCGCTATCTGTTGTTGTAAAGAAGGGATCACCAATGCTTTTTGTTGTGCAACCGCAAGCTGAGTATAATTTTCACGTAATAGGTTTTCTTTTTCGGCTAAGCGTTGTTGGATAAGCCACCAAACGGCGATCCCCCCCACCAAAACACCGCCTAATAAACCAATGATCCCGTATAACAACTGAATATCCACTCAAGTAACCTTTTTATTTTCTAGCGGGCTACGTTAAAACGCATCAGTAACATTGTCTAGCAACAATTTACATCATACGCTGATTTGCGATAAAGGACGCAATTATCCTATCCATTTCGCCAGCCATTGCAGACCAAACGCCCCTGGTGCCAGAATACCAAATGCCCAGATCATCGCAGAAGCCAAATTCGCCAACTGAAAATAGCGTTGTGGCATAGCACAAATACCCGCAACTAAAGGCACTATTGCCCGAAAAGGCCCAAAAAATCGCCCAATAAATACCCCCCAAACACCCCAGCGATTAAAAAATTGATGCCCTCTTACCAAGGTCTGCGGTGAGCGAGAAATCGGCCATAAGTTTCTTACCCCCTCTTTATAGTGATAACCCACCCAATAGGAGATCCAATCACCAAAAAAAGCGCCTAGGGCGGCGGCAAGCCAAATCGGCCAAAAGAGTAGACCACTTTCACCTATTAATGCTCCTAGGCCTAATAGGATTACAGTGGCAGGTATTAATAACGAGATAAAGGCAAGTGACTCACCAAATGCGAGTAAGAACACGATAGGCACAGCCCATATTTCGTGCTCTTTTACAAACAGAGTGATGGTATGAATAATGTCTTGTACTGTCACAATAGAGACCTTAAATTCGGTTAATTTCAGTAAAAAAGCACAACATCTTTAACCGAATATAAATCACTTCACTATTCGAGAAAATAGTTTTGTAAGCTTTCTCTACTTTGCGCATCCAAGCCAATATCTTTTTCAAGCCAAGTATCGATATTGCCATAGTGTTGATTAATACTGGCAAGGGCTGTTTGCAGGAACTCTTCTTGTACTGAATAAACATACGCAAATTTATTCACCACATTTTCACTCAGTGTTTTAGCATGCTCTTCTAAAAGATAAGCGCGGAAAGGCGCTAATGTTTCATTGGTGAGTAAGTAATCTTCCATCACCACATCTAATGAGGCCCCTAAGGCAAATAGAACTAAAGCAGAGCCCACCCCCGTTCTATCTTTACCTACTGCACAATGTTGTATGACACCGCCTTTTTCTGGTTGCTTCAACAACGTTGCCAACTGTTTATAAGCCGGATTATTAATAGGTAGTAATTTATATAGCTGAAACATAAATGCTTTAGCATCAAACTGTTCCAGTATTTCTGGGGTAAGTTTTTCAAGGTTAGCTGACACTTCTTTCGATAATGGATTGGCTGGAGCATGGTAATATTGTGCCCCTTCCCATACTCGATCCGGCTTATCAACAATTTCACCTGTGTCACGATAGTCTAAGATTTGAAAAAGATTTTTATCAATAAGAAGCGCTTGATCGGTATCCGTTAATCTATCCAGTGAACCGGAGCGAAAGAGTAAGCCGGGTTTGATAATACCGCCATTACTGAGCTTTTTTCCCCCTAGATCACGAAAGTTAATCCCACCTGTTAAAGGCAACACCGAAGGATGTGTTTGTAAGATATCAGTCATAATGCCTCTTCTCATTGTTGTATTGTTAAGACCATCAAGACCTTAACAGAAATCTATGACGGTTGACATATTAACATGATGAATTACCGCACAAAAAAAGCCTTTAATACACCAATGTATTAAAGGCTTTAGTATTTCATTTAGAAAACTTATTTCATTAAAGTGCGAGCAGCTTCAATCACGATACCTAATGCATTATTTTCAGTTTTCTTCAGTAATTCAGCATCGGGGATCTCTTGTTGAGTACGGTTAACAATAACGCCTGCAACCATACCTGCACGTAAGCCTTGGCTTGCACACATGGTTAATAATGTAGCGGATTCCATTTCATAGTTCATCACACCCATTTCTTGCCACTCTTTCATAGAGCCTTTAAAACGACGAACGACTCGACCAGTATAGGTGTCGTAACGCTCTTGGCCTGGGTAGAAGGTATCAGAAGAGGCTGTAACACCAACGTGAACCGTTGAACCATTGTCTTTAGCCGCTTTATACAGTGCATTCATACATTCAAAGTCAGACACTGCAGGGAATTCCATTGGTGCAAAGTGCAAACTTGCACCATCTAAACGAACCGCTGCTGTGGTTACTAAGATGTCACCAACATTGATGTGCTCTTGAATAGCGCCCGTTGTACCAATACGTAAGAAAGTACGAATACCTAATTGTGCTAATTCTTCCACTGCAATTGAGGTTGATGGACCACCGATCCCTGTAGAACAAACGATCACTGCTTTTCCATCAATTTCACCACGCCATGAGGTGTACTCACGTAAAGAGGCCAGATGAACTGGGTTATCCATTAATTTGGCAATTTTTTCAACACGCTTAGGATCACCTGGAACAATTGCTAAAGTGGCACCCTGTAGGTCATTTTTGGTTAAACCTAAGTGAAATACATCAGACATATCGGACTCCTCAATGGGACAAAACCAATGTTCATTAAATTAAGTGTTACTTTATCAGTTTTTTAGACCTTTTTAGTGACTGACATCACCTGTCAGGTAATAAAAAAAGTAACAATTTCATAAAAACGTGATAGTTATCACAAATAACAGTGTCGAATAGCGACGCTATGGCGGCATTATCAATATCGCTTTGGCGTAATAAAATCCTGCATTCTATTCTTGCTTAGTCGGATAAATATCACTTGAGTATAGATGAAGATACTAACTTCACGTACACTACTCGCCTTTAAAATTAACATCTCAATATAACGTAATAATGCGTTGATAGTTATTGGAGCAAGCATGAGCTTATTTAACCAAATCGCAAGCCTGTTGGGCGGTGAGAAAATTAATCAATTTAAAACAGTACTCGAATGGGTAGAAACCCAAGGGGGAATTGAAGGCTTGGTTAAACAGTTTAATAGCGCAGGATTAAGTGAACTGATCCAATCTTGGATTAGCACAGGCAGTAATTTACCTATTAATGCCGAGCAAATCGTACAAGTTTTTTCATCTCCAGTGATTAATGAATTGGCGGCAAAGATCAATATGAATACCGCTGAAGCCTCTGATATGGCTGCACAATATTTGCCAAAATTGGTTGATAAACTCACGCCAGAAGGTGTTATCCCCAAAGAGTTAGATTTAATGAGCGCCGGTATGGATATGCTTAAAGCAAAAATCTTTGGTGGCTAATAAATTAAATGATGGCTATGGCGCTATTGTTTCTTAACCAATCAAGCGCAATAGCCATCTTGTTTTCTATAATCAATCGCTCTCATCACTGCATTAAAGCGTAATTAGAGAATACCTTCCTCTATTAATGCCTCATGAAAACGTTGTTTTTCTTCTTCTGTTGCTTGAATTCGAGCTAAGGGAACATCTAATACATAAGGAATATTTTGTTGTGGCTCGTACACCGCCAAAACATAAGTTTTGCCTTCCATTTCTAATGTAATAGGTGGCGTTTTCTTATTACCTGAATAAGTAATTGAAGTCTCTTTTCCGGCAACATTGGTTTTATAGGTAGCAATAAATTGTTTATTACTCACAACGACCTTAGCGGGGATAGCCGTTAATTTTAAAGGTTTGGTGCCTACTGAAAGCAATGCTTTTTTAACTTTATTGCTGATCATTTGACGATAAATAAAAAAGATCACGCAAAAAGCAAATAATGCAGTAAAAACTAATGCACTAATTAAGCGTAACCAAATATTATCAATTGCCACATCGACGGTCATTTTAGTCAGATCGTTTTCATCTGCTACGGGCTCAACCAATATATCTTTATTGCCAAAATCAAGAAAAGTAAAATTTCGTGAAACCTCGTTACCTTTATAACGTAAGTCAACACTACAATTGGTTAAAACAAATAGTTTTGAACGGCAAGAGCCATCAACATCGGCATCAATAAACACGGGGTTTTTACTAATTTGATAATCATAAACAATATTAGGAATTTGATAAGCACTAAATACTGTCATCCCTAACATTGCAATCACTAAAAATAAGGTACGGAATAAACCGCCATCCCCTTTTAATGGAGATAATGTTAAAGCTCGAGTAGGAAATGCATTTAATATTTTTTCTGACAGGTGAATACCATTTTGCACAATATCTATATCCATAAAATTAAGTTTTGTGCAGTATAGCAATATTAAAAAATATCAATAATAAGATTATCTCTTATTTTTATTTACCTATTAATAAACATTTTTGATTAATAAGAAAAAAATAGCCTATTATATTGATAACATCAAAATAACAGGCTACTAAAATGTATTATTTAAATATTATTATACGTTCTGGCGTAAATATTTAGCCGCTTCAACCATATTTGCCAATGCTGCACGGGTTTCACTCCACCCCCGCGTTTTTAAACCACAATCTGGATTTACCCATAAACGTTCCGCAGGGATACGCGATTGCGCTTTTCTTAACAATCCAACAATCCATTCTACATTCGGTACATTAGGCGAATGAATATCGTATACCCCAGGACCAATTTCATTTGGATAATCAAAATGTTCAAAGGCTTCTAATAACTCCATATCTGAGCGTGATGTTTCAATGGTGATCACATCCGCATCCAATGCAGCAATCGCCTCCATAATGTCATTAAACTCGCAATAACACATATGTGTATGAATTTGTGTCTCATCATCAGCGATAGCTGCACTGAGCTTAAAGGCATCAACAGCCCAATCTAGGTATGCTTGCCACTCATCACGACGTAACGGTAATCCTTCGCGTAATGCAGGCTCATCTATCTGAATAATACCGATACCGGCTTTTTGTAAATCATCCACCTCATCACGTAACGCTAACGCAATTTGTTTAGCGATAGTTTCACGGCTGACATCCTCACGCGGGAAAGACCAACATAAAATAGTCACCGGCCCAGTTAACATACCCTTAACTGGCTTATCGGTTAATGATTGAGCATAAGTTGCCCAATCTACCGTAATCGGTGCAGGACGGCTAATATCACCAATGATCACCGGCGGTTTTACGCAGCGGGAGCCGTAGCTTTGTACCCAGCCATTTTGAGTAAAGACATAACCTTCAAAATGCTCGCCAAAATATTCAACCATGTCATTACGCTCAGCTTCACCATGAACCAACACATCAAGCCCTAAGCGCTCTTGTTCATCTATGGCTTGCTTAATATGCTCGCTAATATTAGTGCGATAAGCAGTGGTATCAATACGCCCTTTTTTAAAGTCTAAACGTACTGTGCGGATCTCGGTAGTTTGTGGGAATGAACCTATGGTTGTCGTTGGCCACAGAGGGAGATTAAACCGGGCACGTTGCACTTTAGCTCGTTGTTGATAAGGCGATGTTCTCTCACTGTCTTGTGCATTAATCGCCTGCAAGCGTGCGGCCACTTTTGCATTATGTACACGACTAGAGTGTTCACGTTGACGAATGGGGGCACTGTATTGGGCAAGTTGTTCGTCATATTCACCTTCTGGTGCATTTAATGCTTTTGCGAGTAACGCCACTTCTGCACATTTTTGCACCGCAAAGGCAAACCAGCTTTTCACTTCATCATCAAGCTTAGTCTCCGCACTTAAATCAATTGGACTATGCAACAAAGAGCATGATGTGCCAATCCATAATGGACGCTTACCTTTTAATGCAACTACTTGTTGATAACGGGTAGTTAGATCCGCTTTCCAGACGTTGCGACCATTAATGACCCCTAACGATAACACCCAGTCTTTAGGCAATGCTTGGTGTATAACTTGCAATGCGTCCTGTCCTGCACATAGATCAATATGTAGCCCATTTACCGGTAAGTTTTTAATAATATCAAGATGATGAGTAATACCATCAAAATAGGTAGTCAATAATAGTTTAACCTGTCCAGTCAATGCTTGATAAGCAACTTGATAAGCATTTTGCCACTCAATGGGTAAATCAAGAACCAGTGCAGGCTCATCAATTTGTACCCACTCGATACCTTTTTGCTGTAACTGACTCAATACTTGCTGATAAACAGGTAAAATAGCGTCTAACAGTGACAATCTATCAAACTCAGGTCCTTTAACTTTTCCTAACCATAAGTAGGTGATCGGCCCCAAAAGTACCGGTTTCACATTATGGCCTAATGCTAAAGCCTCATCGACTTCATCCAGTAGCTGTTGCCACGCCAGTGTAAATGATTGTCCTTGCTGAAATTCTGGCACGATATAGTGATAGTTAGTATTAAACCATTTTGTCATTTCTGAGGCGGCCGCAGGTTTACCCGTTGGTGATCTGCCTCTCGCCACTCGAAATAGAGTATCAAGATCTAGGCGACCATCTTCATTACGATGGCGTGGCGGTATATTGCCTAATAGGAGACTAGTACCCAAGACTTGGTCGTACCAAGCAAAATCGCCAACGGGTAATAATTCGACTCCTGCATTAGCTTGCTGTTGCCAATGACGAGCGCGTAATTCTTTACCAACTGCCAGAAGTTCTGCCTGAGAAAGATCACCAGCCCAATAGCTCTCTTGTGCCTTTTTTAGCTCTCTATTTAAGCCAATACGTGGGAAACCTAATGTGTGATTGCGAATTGTCATAATAAAAAATCCTGTTTTTAGCCGTCTAGATGTTTACACATCCATAATCTACAGGTAGTGTATAAACCACAAGCGCAAATTTTTCATTCACAACCTGAAGGTTTCTCATGATAGAAATAAAACACTTAAAAACGATATTGGCACTTAAGCAAACAGGATCTCTTGCCAATGCGGCAAATCAGTTACATCAAACACAATCCGCGCTCTCTCACCAGTTTAGTGAATTAGAGCATCGTCTTGGTTATCGTATTTTTGTCCGTAAAAGCCAACCACTACGATTTACACCACAAGGCGAAGTGTTATTAAGATTAGCGCAAGAAGTCCTACCCATTGTGCGCCGAGCGATAGAAGAGTGTAATGAGCCGGGTAATGCTCATTTAAATATTGCTATTGAATGCCATAGCTGTATTCAATGGTTAACGCCCGCATTACAGCAATATCGCCAAACATGGCCGGATGTGAATGTCGACTTTCATTCAGGTGTCACTTTTGATCCACAACCGGCTTTATTACAACGAGAATTAGATGTCGTACTCACTTCTGATATCTTGGATAACCAACGCCTGCACTATACTGCGTTGTTTGATTATGAAGTTAAGCTTGTGTTATCTCCTGATCACCCGCTGGCTAATCGCTTACATATTCAACCACAAGATTTGATCTCAGAAACACTGTTTATCTATCCCGTCCAAAGAGAGCGTTTTGATATTTGGCGTCATTTTTTACAGCCCGCAGGGATCACGCCACATTTTAAACATGTAGATAACACCTTACTTCTTATTCAAATGGTGGCAGCAGGAATGGGTATAGCGGCACTGCCGCACTGGGCCGTAGAGAATTTTGAAAAACAAGGATTAGTGGTCACAAAGACCTTAGGAGAAGGATTATGGAGCCGGTTATATGCAGCTAACCGTACAGGTGAGCAACATCAACCGGCAATACGAGAGTTTATACGCTTAGCAGGTCAACATGCCGTTAATCATCTGCCTTTTGTAAAACAGGTTGGTGTATCCAACGCCGATGGAACCAAAGTGATGCAACAATCAGGCTCGCGCCTATGATGAAACTTGGCCAATTAGGATGCTGTTGCCAAATAGAGAAGTTGACTAATAATCCCGCTGGAACCATCATATTATTCATAATCGCAAGGGTTCCAGCATCTACCTGTGTCGCCCCATAGTTCCACATAAAATAGCCTATTCCAGAAGCGCCAATACCTAACCAAAGCAATACCCCCCACTGTAACGATGTGGTTGGCATTTTTTGCCAATCGGCAAAACATAACGAGCCGACTAACACAACCACCACCGCCCCGATATAAAACCAAGAGAATGCGTGATGTTGAGGAAGTGGATGCATTTCCATTAATCGTTTATAGCCTACCTGTCCTATGGCGAAGAAAATATTGGCTAACTGAACCAATAATAATCCCAGCCAGAAGTCATCACTAAGATGATCATAACGAATAATGGCCGCCCCTAATACCGCCAGTAGTGCGCTAAAGGCATAGCCCCAACGTAAACGTTGTCTTTCAAGTAGATCATAAATTAAGGTGACATAAAGTGGTGTTAATACAGTAAAGAGTAAAAACTCAGCTACGGTTAAATAGTTATAAGCGTGGAACACAAACAGGTACATAATACCCAATTGGCATGCGCCTACTCCCATATACAATAAAATCACTTTAAGGCGAATGCCTTTCCAACGTAGGAAAGGCAAAAAGACGATGGCAGCTAACACCACTCTAATCAATACTGAGATCCAACTATCAACCTGACCTGCGAGATATTCACCAATCAGACTAAAAGAAGCCGCCCATAACAACGTTGTAATAACCAGTAGCCACATAATTAACTGTCTTTCTCAACTAACAGCGCTTCCATTAAATCTAATTCATGAAGCAAAAGTTGTAGTGTTTCGTTACTAATTTTACGCGTTGCACGTAAGTGATAAAGCTCACCACGCTCTGCACGCAATGCCGTTAGGCGAAAACGTCTTTCCAGATCTTCCACCAACATATTGTGCATCATCTCGTCCTGATCCGCGGTACGTCGTCTTAAATAACCGGCAACTCGAGAAGCTACTTCATTAATTTCTTCCGCATCAAGTTGCTCTTCTGTACTTGCAGCTAAACGCTCTTCCATCTTATTGAGGCTAACAATAGCGACTTCTGCCATGACTTTCTTGGCATAACGTACTTCATTTTTATCCGCTTCTTTATCGGTAGCTTTAATCCCTTTTAGTAAGAAAGGTAATGAAATAATACCGACCAAAATGGATAACAGGATCACCCCTGCCGCAATAAAGATTATCTGATAGCGCCCAGGGAAAGTACTGCCATCAGTTAAAAATAGCGGTATAGAGAGCGCACCGGCTAAGGTGATAGCACCACGTACCCCAGCAAAAGAAGATAGCCATAATTCTCTCGTCGTATAAGTGGCAAAATCAAGGGGATGCTTTTTCATAAAGAGATGGCTGATTTTCTTCATTAGCCATAACCATGTAAAACGTAAAATCAGTAACGCAAAATAGATAACAAAGACGGCGGCAAACAGCATCCATACTTCAACTTCAGGATCAAGATCAGCTTGAATAACCGAGCTTGTCCAAATAACAGGAAGCTGTAAACCCAGCATAATAAAGACCAGTCCGTTAAAGACAAACTCTAACATTGACCAGACACTATCTGCACGCAAGCGCATCGCCAATGGTGCATTGCGGATCACACCTGATTTACTGATAGTCATACCTGCGGCCACGGCAGCAAGGATCCCGGAAAAGCCAATATGTTCAGCAATCAAATAAGAAGCAAAAGGCAACAGCAACATAAAGACAATTTGAGTGGCAGGATCATCACCACTCCAACGGCTCATCAATCGCAGAGATTTACTATAGACTAACGTTACCGCAATACCCGCTAATAAACCGCCTATTGCCACTTTAAAAAACTCAAAGGTTGCGCCACCCACGGTAAATATCATCGTGCCCATAGCCACAGCAACGGCAAATTTCAGCGCCACCAGACCCGAAGCATCATTCATTAAGGCTTCGCCTTCTAAAACCCCCATGATCCGCTTCGGTATTCGCCCCTTACCGACAATCGAGGATAATGCCACCGCATCAGTTGGCGAGAGAACCGCGGCGAGCGCGAACGCAGAAATAAGTGGAATACTAGGCATTATCCAGTAAATAAGGTAACCAATACCTACTACTGTCACCATTACCAAAACCAGCACAAGGATAAAGATCTCTCGACCATTTTGGATAAATTCACGTGTGGGGGTTTTCCATCCATCAACAAAAAGTAAAGGAGGGATCAGTAAAACTAAGAAGAGTTCAGGATCAAAGGTGACATGTAAACCAAACTGAGGCCAAGCCAAAAGTGCCCCGATCACAATCTGGATTAATGGTAATGGAATGCGAAAAGGAATAACTTTGGTAATGACACCTGAAACAGAAACTACCAATATTAAAATTAAAATAGTAAAGAAAATTTCCATGCTACCCTTACATGCTTATTTTTATCTAAGAATCTGCCATCTTTCCTGATATGAAAAGAACCCTTGCTGAATGATAAAGAAACGCATCATAAAAGTTTATCTACCATGCCTATCTTTACCTTTCCTATTTTAAACTGAACCCACATCGACTAATGAAGAATGATATAAAATTAAGATTAATCGTATCTTACAAAAAAGCTAACATATTAATGCATAGTGTTATCTATTAACGGCATCAGAAAGAGAAAAAGTATGCTGTTATTGCTGTTTTCTGTTCTAGTCATACTCTTAAGAGGATCAAAAAGTAAAATAGGCTCTATCATTGAAAAATGAAAACAGCGTCAAGCCCCCACAGAGTTATTCGATATTTTTTAGCTGAGCCATCATCACAACATCACAATATTTACCTTCTCTGAAGGCTGCATTACGACGAATGCCTTCCACTTCAAAACCTAATTTTTTATACAAATGAAGGCCTCTTTCATTATCAGCATAAACTTCTAGCTCGATACGTGTTGCAGCCAACCAATTAAAAGCATAATCAATTGCCGTATTAATGAGTGCTTTACCTATACCTTTTCCTGAAAACTCAGCACCAACACCAATACCAAAGCTGACGATATGCCGACGACGAGGATGATTGTCGATGATCAACGCCAAATGACCTGCGATTTGACCGTCAAAAGAAGCAACAAAATGTGGAATATTTTGTTCAGAAAATTCAATTAGCCTTTTTTTCCACATAGTGACTGATGGATAAGGGAACTGACAAGTACAAATATATAAGTCTGGATGTGTATACAATTGCTGTATTGCTATAGCATCTTCAGGCTCACCATGTCGTATTTCTATCTGATGCATTTATTTTACCAAAAAATTAACAATGAGTCTTAACCTCGACAATAGCGAATAAAACTAGATAAATAAATAGCAAAAAAGCGGAATAAAAATATATTCCGCTTTTTATGTTTAAACCTGATGATTTTAATTAAATTGCCCAGTGTCCGGCATAAAATGCCACTAAAGCAATAGCAATTAGAACTGTACCAATATTAAGTTTACGCCACTCACCGGCAAAAATACGGCCAATCACTAAACAGCCAAAACCCAACATAATGCCTGTAACAATATTACACGTTAATACGATAAATACCGCGCACACCATACCTGACATCGCATCGACAAAATCACTAAAATCTAACTTAGTGACATTACCTAACATCAATAAACCCACATACATTAATGCAGGGGCTGTCGCATAGGGGGGAACTAAATAAGATAGTGGTGATAAAAAGAGGATCAATAAAAAGAGAATACCGACCACAGTTGCAGTGAGCCCTGTTTTACCACCAGCTGCAGTACCCGCTGCAGACTCAACATATACTGCTGCAGGTGCTGCACCAATTGCCCCAGCAAATATACTGCTCACGGAATCAGAAGTTAACGCTTTACCACCATTGATAATTTGTCCTCGTTTATCAAGTAAATTAGCTTGTCCCGCCACTGCGCGAATGGTTCCTGTCGCATCAAAAATAGCCGTCATCACTAAAGCTAATACACTAGGTAAAACAAGTGGTTGTAATGCGCCTTTAATATCCATGGCAAATAATAGTGCAAGGCCCTCTTCGCCTAATTGTGGCATTTTAAAGAACCCTTGGTATTTCACGTTAGGATCAAAAATCAATCCAATAATCGAAATCGCAATAATGACTAATAACACACCACCGGGAACTTTACGTTTTTCTAGACCAAAAATAGCAGCAAGACCGGCCAATGACATTAATACTGAAAAAGAAGTAAATTCTCCCATCGCAACAGGTAATCCGGCTAATGGATTTTTCACCACTAACCCAACACTATTGGCTGCGATCAAAAGTAAAAATAGCCCGATACCAATACCGGCGCCATGAGCGATACCAATCGGAATATTTTTTAAGATCCACGTTCTGATCCCTGTTAAAGAAAATAGGGTAAATAGGCACCCCATCAAAAACACCGCCCCCAAAGCAACAGGTACAGAGATATGTTGACCAAGTACCAAACTAAAGGCGGTAAACGCCGTTAATGAAATGGCACAACCAATCGCCATAGGTAGATTTGCCCACAATCCCATTAACAGAGAACCAAATCCTGCCACTAAACAGGTTGCGATAAATACCGCCGTGTGGGGGAACCCCGCTTGCCCTAGCATACTGGGTACGACAATAACGGAATAGACCATCGCCAAAAAGGTTGTTAAACCGGCGATCATCTCTTTACGAACCGTAGTGCCCCGGGCGGTAAGCTTAAAATAATTATCCAGTTTACCTGTGGTTGCTGATTGATTAGCAGACATTACATTCCTCTGACATAAAAAACAGTTCACCCTCCCCAACGAAAACGATTACGTCTAAAATTATTATCACCTCCAATGGTAAAAAATCATCAGAGGAGTGAAAAAGCAAACGTTTGTTTATTAATGTGGATAGAGTGAGAGAATTTGACGCAAACGATTATCTGGTGCTTTTAGGGTAAGAATCAAGAAAAAAAATACTTTTTTAGCAAAAATGTCATAAAAAGACATTCTAGTGTTCGCAGAAAAAAGAAAAGAGGAGAATAGTGATATATTTCTCCTCTGGTTAAACTGTTTTAGCAACGCAATCACCCTAAAAGGTGAAGCGTACTTATAATCAACTGTTTTTATTAATATCATTGATGTTTATATTAATAATGCTTGGTTTGATACTATAAATATTAATTAAATATTTCTTATGTTTTTATCATTTTTGAACTTACTGTTTTAACAGCATCTTCCCTTGTTTGGCGATAATATTGACTCAGTATTCATCACACTCTGCTTGAAAAACACACACCTCCTTGTGATAAAACTAGATGAAAATAGTGCCATTTAGCAAATCTTTCTTATTTCATTTTATTATTTCTGGATTATTCTTAATAAATCACCAATAAAAACCTTTGAATAGTATGTATTACATTGATTATTAAAATAAAGATAATAAAAGAAAAAATAATTGAATGGGTGATAAAACAGCAGGAAATTATTGTCTAATTTAATGAAAATAGCGCCCTCTTTTACCTACAATAAGGTAAAAAAGAGCATGCAATTATGATGTATGACGATTTAGAGTGTCGACATGCAAGTTAAAGCGATCCATCGTCGAAACTAAAAATAATCCCGTCATAACCACCAATAAAAAAGGTAACGCAGATGGAGAGATTTCAGACATAGCACCGGCTAAAATGGGACCAGAAAGATTACCAATGCCCCATAACATCGCCGCTGAAGCATTTGCTATCATCAGATCATTTCCTGAAAAGTATTGCCCAATTTGTACCAATGCAATGGTATAAATGGCTCCCGCCGTTGCACCAAGCACTAATAATAGTGGCCAAATAACTAAAGTATGTGGCATAGCAATGGGCAATAATAAGCTTGCTAATAATGTAATGACTCCACAAATTCGGTATAGCCGTGTTCTATTCATATGATCAGCAAGCCAACCAAATGGCATTTGCATTATGGCATCTCCCGCCAAAATAGCACTGATCATCATGGCGGCAATCGCTTCACTATGACCAACACTTAGCCCATAAATAGGGAACATAGACAACACTGTGCCATCAAAAAATGCAAAAAAGATAATGCCACCACATATCGCAGGCGCCACTTTAATAAAACGAAGAATAGAAAAGTGCGACTCTTCTGAGTCTTTAGCTAATTTATCGCCCACTTTCTGATCCATCATTAAAAATAGCACGATAGAGATAATATGAAGCAGTACGCTAATTAAGATCGGTGTTTTATCAGCAACGCCATATAACGCAATAATTGAAGGGCCTAGCAACTGGCTGATAGTAAACACGGTCGTATAAATCGCTAAAATACGACCTCGCTTATTATCCGGTACAAGTTCATTGATCCATGTCTCCCCCAAACAGATCATCACACCACTGGCAATCCCGGTGATTAGTCGTAATGGGAACAGGAATTCTAATGGCAAACTCCCCATTAAAGGCAATAGACTAATGGCTGATATAATCGTTGCTAATAACATCGCTAAACGTTTACCAAGCCATTGCACAATATAGCGTGCAAAGGGTGAGATGATTAACATTCCCATTGCAGGTGCGGCTGAAATCAGACCAATAATAGATTCACTGATCCCCGCCAAGTTTAGCCGTAAAGCCACCATCGGAATAGTTAATCCAATAACAATCCCTATCACCGCAATACTGACTGTAATAGTAGTAATAGCAAAAAGCTCGGACTGACGATAATTTTGTTGCAACATATTATTTTGTTTCTACACGCTGTAGAAACCTCATCATAGTGAATATTGAATGAATGGAAAATATTGCCTTATTATAGAGGATAAGAAATAGATAAACATGCTTTAAAATATCGCCTGATACGCGCACCCTGTTCACAAAATATTGTCTAAATAGTCTGTGCTTTTCCCGTCTGTGAAGAATTGATGTTATCATCTACAGGAAATTATACTTTTAAACTGACAATATTTTGAATTGGCAATGAACCCACAATCACCGAAAAAGACAAACGAATACCTTGGTAATAAGGTTAAGCAGTTAAGACAATCTCGAAACTTGTCACTTAATGAGTTATCAAGAAAATCAGGCATATCTAAAGCGGCATTGTCCAAATTAGAGTCTGGCGATTCTAATCCTCGCATCGATACCTTAGAAGCTATCGCGATAGCCCTTGGATTTCCATTAGGTGATTTATTTAGTTTTACCCGCGAAGAATATCCTCGCTTAGAGCGACATAAGCCTATCGTTGGCGACTATGCACAAGAATTTAAATTCCGTATTGGCATCGGCAATATTACTGAAATTTGGCATATTGAGATGAAGCACGGGGCAATTATTAATAGCCCAGCCCATGCCGACGGCACCCAAGAGCATATTATGGTCTATTCTGGCAAACTGATGATGCGTTTTGCTAACGATGAAACCGTATTATTAGAAACCGGCGATTTTTATGCCTTTCATGGTAATGCGCCACACTCTTATATTTGTGTGGAAGGCCATATGCGTGCATCAGTTATCATGTCTAGCCCCAATCAACAACACTATCATCATCGTCCTTAAGACAAATACCCATTATATTTCACCGCCATTTAAACTATTATTCTAAGTATTATTAATAATGGCGGGGATAAATAGCATGAGTGCAGGCCACGAGCACGGTGATGTCAAAGCGCTACCTGAATCACGTCTGTTAATTGCTTTTGCATTAACAGGCTCTTTTATGGTGATTGAGTTTATTGGTGGCTACTTAACAGAAAGTTTAGCCTTGATTTCTGATGCAATGCATATGATGACAGATGCATTTGCACTCTTACTTGCTCTTATCGCGATCCACGCAGGTAGAAAAGCAGCAGATCTATTCAGAACTTATGGCTATGCTCGTTTTGAAATATTGGCTGCTGCGATGAATGCACTGATCTTAATGGCGGTGGCTTTTTATATTCTTTATGAGGCTTATCAACGACTCTCTTCCCCTCCTGACATTCAGTCTATGGGTATGCTTGTTGTGGCAATAGCAGGGCTTATCATTAATTTTATCTCAATGAAAATGCTCACCAGTGCAAAAGATGAAAGCTTAAACGTTAAAGGGGCTTATCTTGAAGTGTGGGCGGATATGTTAGGCTCAGTGGGCGTCATTATTGGGGCGGTAATTATTTGGCTAACCGGTTGGCAATTAGTTGATTCTATTATTGCGGTATTAATCGGCTTTATGGTCTTTCCGCGCACGTGGATCTTATTAAAAGAGTGCCTGAATATTTTATTAGAAGGCGTGCCTAAAGGCATTAATTTAACTGAGGTAACAGACACCATTAATAATACCGCAGGGGTGGCTAGCTCCCATGATTTACATTTATGGGCACTGACGCAAAGCAAGTTGATCCTCAGTGGTCATATTGTCTATCAACCCAATGTAGATAGTGAAGCATTACGCCTTACTATTGATAAGCAACTACGTGAACAATTTCATATCAATCATATTACCTTACAGATGGAAAGTGAGGATAAACAACATCTGGAAGATAATCATCATTAGATATTTAGGTTCTGGCTCTCTCGTACCTAAAAAGAGCCAGAACAAACAGTGCAATTAATTTAAATAACTTTCCATCTGTTCAAAAACGCGCAGATCATCACTAAAACGCACTTCTTTTACGTCCTCAAGTTTTTCCACTTGACTCACCATCTGCATTAAACGCTCATCTTTTTGTACTAATAACCAAATACGACTTTTATCGCTGTTTTTCATTGGTAAACATAAAATACCATCGACGTTAAATGCACGACGCGCAAATAGCCCACAAATATGGGTCATCACACCGGGATGGTTACGAACAATAAGTTCTAGTGCGATAGGTTGTGATTGTAGTGACATAAATTAAGCTCCTATCATCTCGATATTTGCCGCCCCCGGCGGAACCATTGGAAATACTTTTTCGTTAATATCAATCATGGCATGAATTAAACAAGGCCCAGGTTTAGCAATTGCCGCTTGTAGCGCCGCCTGAGGATCTGCTTCTTGATTTAAATCACAAGTATCCAACCCAAATCCTTGAGCAATACGAATAAAATCCGTTTGATAAGGGTAGGCTGCGGCATAAATACGCTCATCAAAAAAGAGTGTTTGTTGTTGGTGTACTAACCCTAATGCTTGATTATTTATCAAAATAATCTTTACATCTAACTGATGCTCAGCGGCTGTTGCTAACTCCTGAATATTCATCATGATGCTACCATCCCCTGAAAAACAGAGGATCTTTTTATTTGGCTCTGCCAATGCGGCCCCTATCGCTGCCGGCAACCCAAATCCCATCGTCCCCAAGCCTCCTGATGTTAACCATTGGCGCGGTCGATTCAGTGGATAAGCTTGAGCAACCCACATCTGATGCTGCCCTACATCGGTGGTAATAATCGCTTCATCATCAACACAATTTGCCGCAGCAAGTACGATGCCGTAACCGCTAAGAATATTGTGTGAGTTTTTCATTTCTAAGGGATATTCCTGTTTTAAGGTATTAACTCTATCTATCCATTCGTTGCGCTGATTAATATTAATTAAAGGTAATAACAGCGACAGCACCGCTTTAGCATCTGCATGAATGGCAATATCAGGACGTTTGATCTTACTTATCTCTGCCCTATCAATATCAACATGAATGATCTTCGCATTGGGGCAAAACTTTTCTGCTTTACCAATTGCCCTATCATCAAATCGCGCCCCCAATACGATCAGCAGATCGGCTTTTTCTAAAATAAAGTTGGTACTCCGTGCCGCATGCATACCTAACATCCCTAAATATAGCGGGTGTGTTGGTGGCATTAAACCTAATCCCATTAACGTCATCGTGGTGGGTAGGCTATTTTTCTCCGCCAACTCAATCGCTTCTTTACACGCTTCAGAGCTAATAATACCGCCCCCTAAATAAAGCACAGGATTTTTCGCTTGGTTAATCATTTGCGCGGCTTGGATCACCAAATCGGTATTAAAGGCTGGAGCTGCATCTTTTTGTGGTATCGGTGGCAATTGATCTAAGGTGATAGTCGCTTGTTGAATATCTTTAGGTACATCAACCCATACAGGTCCAGGGCGACCTGACATTGCCAAACGAAACGCATCACAGATAATTTCCGGCAACTGTGCGATATCGCGGACTAAATAGTTGTGTTTGGTAATAGGAATAGACATCCCATAGGTATCAACTTCTTGAAACGCATCAGTCCCAATCATGGCAGAAGAGACTTGCCCCGTAATGCAAACCAAAGGAATTGAGTCTAATTTTGCATCAGCAATGGCTGTAACTAAGTTTGTCGCCCCCGGTCCACTTGAGGCAATACACACCGCAGGCTGACCATTTGCTCTAGCCATACCTTGGGCAATAAAACCCGCCCCTTGTTCATGACGTGTCAAAATATGGCGAATAGACTGACTTTGGCTTAATGCATCATACAAAGGAAGAGCGGCTCCGCCGGGGATCCCCGCAACCGTAGTGATACCTTGCCGTTCCAGTAAATAAACAATTAATTGCGCACCAGTGAAGGTTTTTCCTGTGGCATTATCTTGTTGAGCACCCATTGTTCTGTGTCCTTTTTACTAAGCCGGACTTTATGGGCGGTAGATATGAAAAACCCCGCCCGGTTAATACGCCGGCGGGGTTGCGAAACTGTGTTGATTCGGACCCGTTACGGCGCTTTGCCGACGACCACCACCACACGCACAACAACCACAGCCGCGATGTGCGCTGTTAGTCGTAGAGTTTGTAGTAGAGTAGTGATGATCATGGGTTACCTATCAATTAATGTAATGATGTGTTTGTCTGTTATCTGTATCTAAAAAAACATAACTTCTATAAATTAACAACCTTTTTTTTCAGTTTATTTTTTATCACCGCTCAAAACGAGAGCTAGATCACTTGTTAATCCAAGTAGTAACTCCGTGTTGTAACAGCATAAAAAACCAGAAAAAAACACCAACAAAGAATAAAGAATCGACGCAATGCCATAGTATGGCTATCAGTTAAAACAATCTCGCCAACATCATGAAAGCGCTGCATAAAATTAAAAACAACGTTGCATACTGAAATACCCTATCCGGCATTTTAATTAATAGCCATTTTGATAGAGGAATAGAGATCAAAGAGCCAAGAAACAGCAGCAATGCTAAATGAATATCGGTATGACCATCTTGCATATAAGCTAATGCAGAAGAGCCTGATAATAGGGTGGTCGTAAAAATCGAAGTACCTATCGCTTGTTTTATCGATAGATTGGCGTAACGCAATAATAAAGGTAACACCACCACACCACCACCGACCCCTGTGGCACCTAAAACAACACCTGCTGCAATCGCCGGCAATAACAGTGCCTTAATATTAAGAGGCGCTAATGGGGTTATCTGTTTAGCTATCACAGGTGAAGAGAAAAACATTCTTTGAATAAATAAAAAGAGAGAAAAAATAATGGCAGCCACCACCAGCGCATTAATCCCCCACTCAACTTGCTGCTGATATTGCGCTAATGAACCTAAATAATTGACGAGTAAACTCGCTAAAAAAGTACTTGGCAACATAATGGCAAGGACTATCATGGCTCGTTTAAAGGGAATATTCCCCAAACGGAAATGCATATATGAGGATGTCACTTTCATCAACATTGAAAGTAAATTTGCGGTTGCCACCGCCATTAATGCATTCATACCAAAGAAATACGTTAATATAGGTAAAACAATAACACCACCACCTACCCCCGTTGTGCTAATAATTAAGCCAATCGCCGCACCAACAGCTAATATGGTGATAAATAACATTATTGATTTCCTTGCATTACAGCTTGTCGCCCTTTTAATAGCGCTTTTTCCGCTGAGCCTTTTGCCAGTGTCATATATTTAAAAAACAGCACATCAAAAGCGACCATTTGCAATACTTGCGGTGTGATCACCCCCAATTGTGAATGTTGCTCATCATAAAAATAAGGTAATGTGTAATTCGCTAAGCGCGTAGCTTCATCTTGCCCAAAACGTGTTAAAGCCACTGTGATACAGCCTTCTTGTTTTGCCGCTTTCAGCATTCGATTAATATCCGCAGTATTGCCTCTTGCAGTAACAGCAATCGCCAAATCATCCGCGGATAAATTCGCTGAATAAGCAAGTTGCGCATGGAGATCTGCACTAAATAAGGTGTTTTTATTCACTCGGATCAGTTTATGGAAGATATCGCTCGCAACGATCGCAGATGCGCCCACACCAAATAAAACGATCCGTTTAGCGCTGATCATTTTCTCAGCGAGTAGATCTATCGTCGCTGCATCCAGTAACGCTATCGAATCCTGAATGGCGGTAGTAAATAGATGTCCTGTTTTAGCAATAATCTGCTCAGTCGAGTCTGTTTTGGCTAAATTGGCATAAAGAATATCACTACTGCTTTTTTGTTGTTTTTCCTCTGAGAGATAATCAATTTTAAATTCAGGATAACCGCCATACCCCATTTGGCGGGAAAAACGGATAACAGAAGCACTACTGACACCGGCTTTTTGTGCCAATTCTGCGGCATTCATACTGGCAATATTATCGCTATTTTCTAATAAATAGTGGGCGAGACGTTGCTCTGTCCCTTTGCCTTGTAAGCGCAAATTTTCAAGTTTCTTAGTCAGTGTTGACATTCTATTATCCTTTTTCTTTTCTTCTTCTGACTTATTTTTCTGGATCGGTAAATCCGATTAATATACTGGCAATAAAACCGACAACCCAAGCCCCCAATACTGCGATAAGGAATTTGATGATCTGCCCATCCCCCACCAGTGGAATTAATGATAACCCAGCAGTACCAAATGGAATAATGATCCCAACCTGAAAATAAGCCATTAATGCACCACCCGCAGCCCCGCCAATACAACCAGCAATAAAGGGCTTACCTAAAGGTAAAGAGACACCAAATAATAAAGGCTCACCCACGCCGAAAATTCCGACAGGCAACGCACCCATTAACGTTTTCTTTAAGCGTTGGTTTTTAGTACGTAAATAAACCCAGAAACAAGAGCCTACTTGCCCCATTCCGCCCATTGCTAAAATAGGGAATAGGTAATTTAACCCAAAGGTATTTAAAATTTCAGTGTGGATCGGTATTAAACCTTGGTGTAGACCGGTTAGTAATAAGAATAAGAAACTACCCCCTAACGCTGCGCCTGTCACAACCGCACCGCCACCATGATTTAATAGTGATAAGGAGACGCCTTGCGCTAATAGTTGATTCAGATAATGACCAATAGGTTGGAATACCATAATCGCCACTAACGCAGAAACTAAAATAGTAACAAAGGGGGTTAAAATAAGATCAAGACTCTCTTTTACAATGCTGCGAAACCATAGCTCTAATTTTGAAGAGAATACCACCACCATTAAGACCGCGAAGATCCCACCACTATTAGGCTGTAATTTCTCACCAAATAATGTGATATCAGCCAGTCCCGGCATGGCTAATAATCCCGCCATAACAGCACCTATGGAGGTTGAAGCCCCTAACTCTTTAGCCGTATTTATACCTATCATAATAGAGAGATAAGCAAATACGGTGCTTCCGATCAGTTTAAATAGCTTAAAGAGTTCAGGAAACTGATCAACTAAGCCGGGAGCCACTAAACGGATAATATTAATTAGCCCCATAATTAAACCACAGCCAATTAATGCTGGGATAGTAGGAACAAAAATAGCCGCCAACGTATTTAGCATACGACGAATGGAAAACCCTTTTTTCACTGGTGTTGACGCAGGGGTTTCTTCGCTATTATCTGTGTTTTTTTGCATACGTTTATTCATGATTGAATAAACTTTGGCGGCTGTTCCCATTCCTACTATGACTTGATGTTGCTCGCCATTAAATACCACGCCTTTGACACCGTCGACTTGTTTTAATGCTTCGGTATTAAATAGCGAACTATCTTTTAAGATCAAACGAATACGGGTCATGCAATGTGTTAAGGTTGCGATATTGCTAAACCCACCAGCCTGTTTTTCTATTTCTGATGCTAAGGTGTCGAGATGTTCTATTTTATTAGCCATAATTGTGCCTGCTAGAGTTCAGAGGATTGACTGATATTGTTATTCATTAAATAGGGCTAACTGTTGTTGTAAAGAGTGGTAAGGATAGCGTTGTGTCATTTGCTCAACCTTCTCTACACTCAGATGAAGCTCATACATTAAAATGGCTTTTCGCGGATGATAATTAACCATTTTTAATAACTCCGCTGCTTTTTGTGTTGTGATCCCACACACTTCACTCACAATACCTTCAGCACGTCGCTGTAATTTTTCATTACTGGCCACCACATCGACCATCAGGTTTTTATGCACCTTACCTAAACGAGTCATTACACTGGTACTTAGCATACCTAAGATCATTTTTTGAGCCGTGCCACTTTTCATTCTTGTCGAGCCTGTTAACACTTCGGCGCCGACATCTGGCGCGATGGATAAATCGGCTATTTCACTCATCATACCTTTACCGCGGGTAGTAATTGAGAGCGTTAATGCATTGATCTGCTTTGCATACTGTAATGCAGCCACTGTAAATGGCGTGCGACCACTGGCAGCGATACCAATAACGACATCGTTAGAATTTACCTCACGGCGTTGCAACTCTTCGATAGCAGCTTGTTGATTATCTTCAATATTCTCAACGGCTTGAAGCATAGCATCATGCCCACCAGCAATAATGGCTTGTACCAGTGAGGGAGAAACGCCAAAAGTAGGCGGACATTCCGCGCTATCTAATACCGCTAATCGGCCACTAGTTCCTGCGCCGACATAAAAAATGCGTCCCCCTTGACGTAGACGTTCACAAATTTTGTCTACGGCTTTCGCGATTGCGGGTAATTCTTTCTTTACGGCATAGGCCACGGTGATATCGGCACTATTAATTAACGAAACTAACGCTAAGGTACTTAGCTCAGAAAATTGTGTGGTCTCTTGGTTACTTTCATTTTGAAGACATAAACTCAATGCATCATCTTTCATTGTAATAACCTTAATGAAATAGTATTTCAATTAAAATTACATCTAATGAAATTTTAATTCAATCTTATTGATGACTATTTTGTGAACAAAATCACAATACCGTAAAAACATTCAACTAAAAACAAACTTAACGCGATGTAAAAAAGATAACTTATTGATAATAAAGCTCTCCTGATTTTAAACAGGAGAGCTGTGAGAGGTATGGCTCATTGATGGCTATTTTGCTGAGCTTAAAAATTCGCTAAATTCTTCAATACTAGGATAAGAAGATTGAGTGCCTTTTCCTGTGACACTTAAACCCGAAAACATAACCGCTTTATTTAACGCTTCTTCAATATTGTCGGTATGCACATAGTAATGAGAAAAACAGCCAATAAAAGCATCTCCAGCACCGCTGGTATCAACGGCATTAACTTCAATGGCGGGGATATATTTCTCAATTTCCCCATTCACCCATAACGCCCCTTTTTCACCTAATGTAACAATAATATTTTTAAACCCTTTTTCGAGTAAAAAGTAGGCTGCTTCTCGAATTTCATCCAACGTATTAATTGGCATACCCGTTAAAATTTCCAGCTCTGTCTCATTGGGGACAAAAAAATCACATTGTGCGGCGATAGTGAGATCTAAAGCTTTCGATGCTGGTGCAGGGTTAAACAATACTGGAATATGATGTTTATTACCGAACTCAATCGCGTGATAGACCGTTTCAAGCGGGATTTCTAATTGCAGCACAATCATACGACATTTTTTTAAACTCACCGCGGCTCTATCGATATCTTCAGCCGATAGATGCTGATTCGCGCCTTTTACGATCAAAATACTATTGGATGATTGAGAGGTAACAAAAATAGGTGCAACACCGCTGGTGGTTCCGGGCACTTTTTCAACATAACGAGTATTAATACCATAAGACTCTAAATTCATGATGGTGTTATCTGCGAAAATATCATCCCCCACTTTGGTTAACATCATCACCTTAGAATTTAATTTTGCAGCGGCAACCGCTTGATTTGCCCCTTTCCCACCGCAACCAATCTTAAATGCTGGCGCCTCGAGGGTTTCTCCCTCTTTTGGCATCCTATCTATATAGGTGATCAAATCCACCATATTTGAACCAATCACTGCAATATCCATAGTGCCCCTCTCACCCTAATGAAAAAGTTAAAATGTTAGAATAGTTACATTTAGATAGATATATAACAATATCATGTTATTTAAATATCATTTGTGATTGTTATCCCGTTAAAAGCTCACTATTATGTTGCCAAACTAACATGAGTGATAAATAACAATCTTCTCTTAAGGAAACGATTATGCGTCCATTAGCTAATTATATCGATCATACTCTACTTGCTGCAGATACAACTGAAGCACAAATCAAACAATTATGTGCTGAAGCTGTTGAGCACGGTTTCTTCTCTGTGTGTATTAACACTTCTTATATCCCTTTAGCAAGAACTTGCCTAACCGGAAGTGATGTTAAAGTATGCTGTGTTATCGACTTCCCATTTGGTGCAGGCCTAACAGCAACCAAAGCATTTGAAGCGGCAGAAGCTATTCGCCAAGGTGCTCAAGAAGTCGATATGGTTATCAACATTGGCATGTTAAAAAGTGGTCGTTTTGATTTTGTAAAACAAGATATTGCCGCGGTAAAAGCCGCTTGCGGAAATACAACACTAAAAGTTATTCTAGAAACATGCCTATTAACTGACGACGAAGTACGTTTAGTTTGTGAAATGTGTTGCGAAGTCGGTGTTGATTTTGTTAAAACATCAACTGGATACAGTACAATGGGTGCCACAGAACACCATGTCGCTTTAATGCGTCAAACTGTCGGTGACAAAATGGGCGTAAAAGCGTCAGGTGGTGTACGTGATCGCCAAACAGCCTTAAAGATGATCAAAGCGGGGGCAACACGTATTGGTGCAAGTGCCAGTGTTGCGATTGTAACAGATTCAGATGCACCAGAATCAAATTACTAATAGCCTAGCGTATCGTTATATGGGATACGCTATTCGATAATAGAAGGATCCTTAGGTGATAGAGACCAAACAGCATGAACGTTTGCGTCGCCTTAGCGAATGCATAAAACGCTCAGGCCGCATCCATCTCAAAGATGCCGCGAGGATCCTTGAAGTATCTGAAATGACCATTCGTCGTGATCTCAGTTCAGATGTTGAAAACCCCTATCCGATGTCACTGCTTGGTGGCTATATTGTCGCGTTGGCACAACCTCATAGCAACCTAATCACATCGACTAGTGATATTATCACCCCGGATCAAACCCAAGAATTACATATTCCTAATCTTGCTGCGGGCATGGTGTCTGAAGGTGATGTACTATTTTTTGATAATGGCCAACTTATTCCGACATTAATTGAGCTTATTCCTGAGAGTTTACACTTTACTGGTATTTGTTATTCGCACCGCGTTTTTCTGGCATTAAGCCGAAAGAAAAATGCGACCGTACTACTGTGTGGTGGCGAATATCGCCCTAAAAGCGACTCATTTTATAATCCCCTCCAGCCTTGTTACCTTGATAACATAAACCCGAAAAAAGCCTTTATTTCCGCAGAGGGTGTCCACCTCGATTTTGGTGTCTCTTGCTACAACATTGATGATCTTCATATGAAGAGAAAAGCGATGGATAAATCGATTCGTAAGATCTTACTCACCAAATACCACGCCTTCGATGAAACTGCCACAGGCAATATGGGTGATTTAGCGCAATTTGATGTCGTGATCACCGATAGAAAACTAACGGATGATTATGAAGCCTATTGCCGAAAAAGCTCAGTTAAAATTATTTATTAACCCAAAAGAAAAATCTCACTGTTCCCTAATTTACTTTTTTTGGTAAACAGAAAGAAAAATCACGCTACTTTTTTAATTGCTAAAGTGAAAAAAAGTGATTACTATTCGCCTGATTTATTATTTTCCATTTCACAGAACTGCAAGGAGGTATCCCATGACAACAACAAATATGAATACTCTTTGCGGACAATCTCAAAAGTAATCCTTTCTTTTTACTGTCCGCCAATCACGTTATTTTTTATCCTTTACAATATATGGATTGGAATATGGACAAGTGTGTTCATTATTTATCTGATCGCGTTTGTTATATCGCCTCAGATAAGACTTGGATTGAAAGTAAAGCAATCCAACAACTAGTAACAACCGCTCAACTTCCTGAAATGGCTTATGTCACTGGCATGCCAGACTTACACCCCGGTCGTGGTTATCCCATTGGAGCGGCTTTTTTTTCTGTTAACCGTTTTTACCCTGCTTTAGTCGGTAATGACATTGGCTGTGGTATGACACTGTTTCAAACAGAATTTAACCATAGCAAACTCAATTTAGATAAAATAGAAAAAAAATTGAGCGAAATGAGTGATATCGCGCCCATCGAATGGTTGATAGATAATTTACCTGCAGATATGCAAAATCATCCATTTGCTCACTCATTAGGCTCTATTGGTGGTGGAAATCACTTTGCTGAATTCCAACAAATTGACCAAGTTATTAATCAAGCATTGTTTACAAACAGTGGTATTAATAAAAAACAATTATTGCTATTGGTGCATAGCGGTTCACGTGGTTTAGGGCAATCTATTTTACGTGCTCACACAGAGCAATTTGGCCATCAAGGACTGGTCGCGAATACAGACGCTGCCAATGACTACTTACAAGCCCATGACCATGCTCTTAATTATGCTAAGCTCAATCGCCACTTGATTGGCCATAGAATGATGGAACAAATTCATACACAAGGAACGGTTATTACTGATGTTAACCATAATCTGGTAGAGCCTTGCGAATTATATAATCAACAGGGATGGTTACATCGCAAAGGGGCGACGCCCGCCCATCACGATATTGTGGTTATTCCTGGTTCACGTGGTGATCACAGTTATCTCGTTAAACCTATTATCTCTGAATTAAGCCTCCATTCTCTACCACATGGTGCGGGTAGAAAGTGGATGCGAACTGAGTGTAAAGGCCGTTTATCACATCGATTTACGCCATTACAGCTCTCACGCACAGCACTAGGTAGCCGTATTATTTGTGCTAATAAACAATTAATTTATGAGGAAGCGCCTCAATCGTATAAATCAATTGAAACTGTTATAGAAAGTATGAGGAGTCTTGGTTTAATTGAGGTTATCGCCCGCTTAAAACCGGTTATTACTTATAAAACCAGTGGGGAGATAGCATAATGTTATTACAATTTTCTTCAGCACAAGGCCCCGAAGAATGCTGTATAGCGGTAGAAAAAACATTGAATTATTTTCTAACCGTCACAGAGCAGCGGCAAGTTGATGTGATAATTCTTGAGCAAGAGCCATCTCGTTATGGTTTAAAGTCAGTATTAGTATCGCTTAAAGGTGCAGAGGCTAAAGCTATCGCACAACAATGGTCAGGCACTGTGCAATGGCAATGTACAAGTACTTTAAGACCTAAACATAAACGCAAAAATTGGTTTATCGGTATCGCTTATTTTGACCCACCACAAGAAATCCAAGACACCGAAATTTTATTTGAAACCATGCGTGCCAATGGCCCCGGAGGACAACATGTTAATAAAACGAGTTCAGCTGTCAGAGCGACGCATATTGCAACAGGCATTAGCGCCAAGATCCAGTCTCAGCGAAGCCAACATGCTAATAAAAAATTAGCGAAACAGCTTATTGCTTGGCATCTAACTCATTATCTATCCCAACAGCAAGCTTCATTTAATAACCAGAGACACCTAGCTCATCACCGAGTGATCCGTGGTAATGCAACTCATTGTTTTTATGGACGTGAGTTTTTACCAATAACGAAATAACTCATATAAAACTAAAGCCACGTTATTAAATCGTGGCTTAACTGACTAATAAATCTAATAATTAAACCATCACTGTGATCCTAAATAATAAAATCGGTTATACACCTTAGTAGATAGCGAAAATAAAAACGCATCAGCGATGTTAAATGCCATCAGTATAAGATAGAGGGTTATTATTAATTCACTTTAGTGACGATTAGCCATCTATCACGACTTTTAATTACTATTTCATTTAACATTAGACCTGATTTTATACTATAAAAACAAAGCATTAACACTATAGAGTGGTAATAGAAAACATTTTAAAACGATCAAATATGCATCATCAATTATTGATTTATGACGTTCAATAAAGATATATACTTATATTTTAATATCAAAGATGCCTAAAAGTAATTTCTTATCATTACTATATTACTCAATAAACTACTACTATATGAGTATTTTTTAACAAAGCGCTATTGTGATAATATTATTAGTGATAATAATTATTTAATTGGCTATCCCTATTTTGCTGACTAACAGTTGATTTTAGTAATAAACTTTGTGGTGACACTTTCAAAATAATCGCAATACATATTAATTCATCAACGGTTATCTTAGTATAACCATTTTCTAATTTTAGATAATATTGCTCTGTCATCCCTAACTGTAATGCAATTCTCGAACTTGATATATTTAATTCTTTTCTTCTATTTTGTATTCTTTTCCCTACCACTGTATTGATCATCATATACGCCCCTCAATGACAGGTAACCCTAATGATGATTCTAGTACAAATTGATAAAAACGATCAATAAAAAGATTACGATAGCCAACAGCTATCAAAAAACAAGCATTGATCGGTAGTAACAATACTTAGATAGATATACCTATAAATGCGTTTTTTAAGTATTAAATTTTAATAATTTAC
>NZ_CAWPAV010000051.1:0-35572 GCF_963885725.1 Proteus sp. G4380 | reverse complement strand
ATTTTATCAAATTAGAAAAAAAACAAATTGTACCTATACTTTAATTTCATTCTTTATTCTAATAAAAATAGTAGGTACAGGTTATGATTACAGTTTTAGATTATTTATTAGTAAGATTAAAAGAGTTAGAAATTAAAACTATTTTTGGTGTTCCCGGCGATTATAATTTACCTTTTATTGGTGTTGTTGATAATGATAAAGATATTCAATGGGTAGGCGCATGTAATGAATTAAATGCATCATATGCTTGTGAAGGATACGCACGGATCAAAGGTTTTTCTGCTCTGTGTACAACCTATGGAGTGGGGGAGTTAAGTGCGATAAATGGTGTTGCTGGTGCATTTGCAGAGCAGGTTCCCATTATTCATATTGTTGGCGCGCCTTCTCAGTCAAAGCAAGAGAAAGGAAAAACATTACATCATTGTTTAGCGACGGGTAGGTTTGATGCCTTTGAAAAAATGTATCGCCATATTTCAAAAACAACGGCTGTATTAACATATCACAATGCGACGGAAGAAATTGATAGAGTATTAGAAACATTGTGGCGTTATCGATATCCGGTTTATTTATTAATACCAGAGGATGTCGGTGTGATGAAAGTTAATAAACCAAAGTTACCATTACAATTAACATTACCTCAAAGTAATCCCGACGATTTAAATAAAGTTATTACTCTTCTTGAAAATAAAATTAAGCAATCAAAATCACCATGTATTATTATTGGCGAACAAGTATCACGTTACCAATTAAGAAAACAAGTTGAGAATTTATTAGAAAAAACTAATCTGCCGTTTTTTACTGTATGGGGAAGTAAAGGGGTTGTTGATGAAGGGCGTCAACAGTATGGTGGAATATTATTTGGTGAATTATCTAATCCACAAGGTTTAGATTATATTATAAATTCTGATTTAATTATTAGTCTTGGGGTGAGTTGGGATGAAGTTAATACAGCGGGATTTACCTTCGACGTTCCCACACAAAATTGCTATCAATTTTATGATACTTATAGCTTAATAGAGGAAGAGAAGATTTATGGCGTTTTTTTACTCGATATGCCTAACGCCTTATTAGCCCTTGACTATATTTATCCCCACAACATAGCGTTACTACCGCAAAAAATAGTACCGCCTGATTGGCAAGGACTGATAAAAATAGATTCTATTCCTCTTCTGTTAGATAAAGTCCTTGATGATAATTCGGTTATTCTTGCTGAAGCAGGTAATGCTTTTTTATGTGCTGTTAATCATATATTTTCTGGTAACAGTCAATTAGTGGTCAGTAATATTTGGGCATCCATTGGTTATACTTTACCCGCCGCATTAGGTGTTACTCTTGCATTAGAAAACCAAGGACGTGCCTTTGTTGTTATTGGTGATGGTGCATTTCAGATGACTGCACAAGAGCTTTCTACTTTATTACGCTTAAAACTCAATCCCGTTATTTTTATTGTTAATAATCAAGGTTACGCATTTGAAAAGATCTTTTACGGGCCTAAAGATACCTTTAATGATATCCAAAACTGGAATTACTCACAGTTACCTGAGCTATTTAATTGTGATGCTTATAGTGTGAAAGTGGATAGTCTAGAAGCGTTAGAAACCGTATTACCTTTATTAAAAGTGCATCAAGATAAACTGTGCCTTGTTGAACTTGATATGGATAAACATGACTATTCGGAGCCAATCAGTGAATTTATTGCGTTGCTTAATCAGTATAAATGATGGGTATTAAAATGTTATAAAGTAAACAGCCATCTAACTATCCGCTCGATAGTTAGATGGCGTTAACTGTTTATCAAGGCGCTAAAAACTATTTTTTTAAGTAAAGCGTTAATTGCGTTCCCGGTTTTAACATCTTGATATCAGCATTCCAGCTCATTAATTGCTTAAGATTAATATTGTGACGACGAGCAATACTGTAATAAGAGTCACCTTGACGAACTTTATAGTAACTTGGTGAAGCGCCGGTTGGTTTGCCTGTCGGACGATTGTTCACACTACCTGCATTATGAATTTTTAATGTTTGCCCAACTAATAGGGTACTCTTTGCACTTAATCCATTGAGTCGTTGTAGCTCTTTTACGCTCATATTATAACGTCGAGCAATGGCATAAAATGAATCACCGGAGCGGACTTTATAAATGCCTTCTTGCTTAATCGACTGATTGGCTTTAGCTACTGCTAAACGGATGGTCTTTAAAATCGCTTCGTCAGCAAACGCATTTTGGAACTGCGCAAGTTTATTACGAGGAAGTAAAATAACATGAGGGCCATTTGGTGCGGTGATCCCGCGCTTATAGCCAGGGTTATAGTCTTTTACGGTTGTAATAGGTAATTGGCTAAGTTCAGCGACTTTGCTTAATGTTATCTGTTCGCCAATATCAATTGCGGCTAATGATTTATCGCGATAGTTACTTTTCGGGAAAGTGATATCGGCTTCATTGTCACGGATAACTTTACTTAAGGCGAGAATTTTAGGCACATAATTCATGGTCTCTTTGGGTAATGAAAGTGACCAGTAATCGGTAGGTAGGTTTTTGCTCTCATTAGCTTTTATCGCTTGCATAACACGACCTTCGCCCGCATTGTAAGCGGCTAATGCTAAAGGCCAGTCGCTATCAAACATAATGTAAAGGCGCTCAAGCAAATCTAAGGCTGCATTAGTAGAAGCGACAACATCACGGCGACCGTCATACCATTGATTTTGTGCTAGACCATAATAATTAGCTGTGACAGGGACAAATTGCCATAAGCCCGCCGCTTTAGCTGAAGAGGTGACATGAGGATTAAACGCACTTTCCACCACCGGAACCAGTGCAAGCTCCATCGGTAGATTACGTTTTTCTATTTCCTCAATAATCCAATACATATAAGGCTCTGCACGTAATGCAACGGTTTGTATATGTTTTGGATTATTTAAAAAATAAGTTTCTTGCTGCGAAATCCTTTCATTGTCAGGGATATCCATTTTTAATTCACTTACTACATAACCCCACAAATTGGTTTTTATATCATATTGTGGTTGGTAAGAAGTTGAAGTCCCTAAAGATGTGGGTGTTATCGCAGACAAATCGGGTTTTATGCTCTTAGATTGCTGGCAACCCGCCAATAGCAATATAGAGAACAAAATCACTTTTGTCTTCATGTTCGAAAATTAGTCCTGTGTGTTTTTTGCCCTAAATAATACTAGTGTTCCCAAATAAAACAACCGATAGGAACTAAAAGTTGTCTTTTAATTCTCTTAATTTTGTAAATGTCTTTATTGGAGCATAAGTATTAGAAGTTATACCTAAAATTCTTTGTAAATCAATATCGTCAGATTTTAGAAAAAGATTAATATTCTTTTCATTTTTCAGTGTTATCGGCACTGTTGGTTGCAAATGATGGCGCATTTCAGTAACTTTGTTTAAATAATCGGTAATATCAGGATTTTTTGGCATAATATGGTGCGCAAAGGTCAAGTTAGCTAATGTATACTCATGGGCACAACAAATTAAGGTGTTATCAGGTAATGCCATTAACTTTTGTAATGAGCTAAACATTTGTTGTGCACTACCTTCAAATAAACGTCCGCAACCGCCGGAAAATAGCGTGTCACCGCAAAATAAATAAGGTTCGCTATAGTAGGCGACATGACCTAATGTATGGCCTGGTGTTCCGATGACTAAAAAAGAAAAAGAATCAACAATAATGTGCTCTTGATCATGAATAATTTTATTAGCGCCTTTAGTTTGTGTTTCTTGTGGACCAAAAACCTCAATGTTAGGATATTTACTAACCAACCCAGCAACACCACCGACATGATCTTCGTGGTGATGAGTTAACAAAATAGCGACAGGTGTTAATGAACGTTGTGAGATGATGTCTATAACCGGTTTGGCTTGGGAAGGATCGACAATCACACATTCACTATTTTCATTACTTAATAGCCAAATGTAGTTATCGGATAAAGCGGGAATTCTGATAAGCTCCATAAAGTTACCTTACTTATAAATATAAAAGGGTTAAACGATGAAAGCAGCGCGTTCGGGAAAACCAATTTGTATGCCAAGCTCTTGGCGTAATATTCCTTGGGGAGAATATTACCGCATGGCAATTGAATTGCGATTACAAAATTGGTGGCCGAAAATATACGGTTTTCATATGCTTAAATTAGGTCAACTTAGTGCTGAACTCGATACTAAATCCAGTATGGTCTCACATCAAGTTAACGTGACTACAACGACGATAAACACAGATGTTATGGCGTCTCTCAATTATCTGCCATTTGAAAATAAATCGGTTGATGTCTGTCTTATGGCTCATGTTTTAGATTACAGTGCAGACCCTCATTGGTTATTAAGAGAAGCCGATCGTGTATTAGTGGATGACGGTTGGATCATCCTATCAAGTTTTAATCCTATCAGCCTATTAGGTATAGGAAAATGTACGCCTATTTTACGGCATAAACAGCCCTATTATTGTCGGATGTTTTCACTTCGTCGCCAAGTTGATTGGCTAAGTGTGCTTAATTATGAAGTGATAACACAACAGAACTTCCAGATTATGCCATTTTCCCGTCCCGTAAAACGTGATGGTAAGCGCTATCATGTCGGGGGATGTTTAAATTTAATATTAGCGCGTAAAAGAACGCTTCCTTTAACACCCACCGCGATGAAGTTTGCATTACCGCGTATGAGTGTAAAAGGCAGAGTTTTAGGCGCTACACGTAATCGACCTGATTAATATCACTATCTGCCGTTATTACTCTCAGGTTTTATCTTGTTGACTTTCTAGATAGCCAGTATCTTCTTTTGTGGGAGATTGCGCGGCCGCTTTGGCCAGTTCATCACAACGTTCATTTTCGTCATGGCCTGCATGACCTTTAACCCAATGCCATTCAATTTCATGACGCTCAATGGCTTTATCAAGACGCTTCCATAAATCAACATTCAGCACAGGGCTTTTATCTGCTTTACGCCATTGGCGTTTTTTCCAACTATGTATCCACTTGGTAATTCCCTGTCTGACATACTGGCTATCCGTAGTCAGTGTAATTTTACAAGGGAATTTTAACGCTTCTAATGCTACGATAGCAGCAAGGAGTTCCATGCGGTTATTGGTGGTCATAAAAAAACCTTCACTAAGGGTTTTTTCATGCTGTTGGTAGCGTAAAATTGCACCATAACCACCAGGACCTGGGTTGCCTAAACATGAACCATCGGTGAATATTTCTACCTGCTTGTGCATAAAGGCGACTTATCCTTTTTAAGTAATACGAAAAATTAACCCTAAGTCTGACATAAAAACGGATTATGAGCACTCCAATCACACGACAAATTGTACTAGATACCGAAACAACCGGTATGAACAAACTGGGCGTTCACTATGAAGGCCATAATATCATTGAAATTGGTGCCGTTGAGGTTATCAATCGTCGCTTAACTGGGCGAAATTTCCATGTTTATATAAAACCAGAAAGATTGGTTGATCCTGAAGCTTTTGAAGTTCACGGGATCAGTGACGAATTTTTAGAGGATTGTCCTTCATTTGCAGAAATAGCAGATGAGTTTTTAGCGTATATTCGTGGTGCAGAATTAATTATCCATAACGCCTCGTTTGATATCGGCTTTATGGATTATGAGTTTCAGAAGCTTAACCGTGATATTCCTCTCACAGAAACTTTTTGCCAAATAACCGATAGCCTTGCTATGGCAAGGGAGTTATTTCCTGGCAAACGCAATAATCTAGATGCGTTATGTGACAGATATTTAATTGATAACTCCAAACGAACACTGCACGGCGCATTATTAGATGCCGAGATCCTCGCTGATGTTTACTTAGCTATGACCGGTGGGCAAACCGCATTAGCTTTTTCAATGGAAGGTGAATCGAACGAAGAGCAAAAAGGGGATGATATACAACGTATTGTACGACCAGTGCGTGGATTAAGAGTAATAAAAGCCTCTGCAGAAGAGTTAGTTGCGCACGAAGCTCGGTTAGATTTAGTGGTGAAAAAAGGAGGCCACTGTTTATGGCGTCCAGCTCCTGCTTCGAATGATGAAACTGCATAAAGGTAAAGTGATATAAATAGAGTGTTGAGATTAAAAACTATCCAAACGCATCTTTTTGTTAGAAAAATAGTTGACGACAAGGTAAGAGATTCGTAATATTCATCTCGTCCGAAAGGATACGCGGAGCGGTAGTTCAGTTGGTTAGAATACCTGCCTGTCACGCAGGGGGTCGCGGGTTCGAGTCCCGTCCGTTCCGCCAGAATTTATCGTTTTGATGTATTAACTGACATCAAAATAATTAGAAACCGTATCGCTTTATGCTGATGCGGTTTTTTTTGCCTAAAATAAAAATAGTATCATTAACTCATTAACTCATTAACTCATTAACTCATTAACTCATTAACTCATTAACTCATTAACTCAGTATTCTGTCGACACTCACGTCTTCTATTACAGATATCTAAGTTTATTACTTTTGTCTCTGTTTTCTACCTCCATTTATAACGCCACTATTATTTGCTATTAAATAAGAGCAATTCATATTAATTGGTAGCTTTATTTTACCTATTATATCTTGTTATCGATAATGGTAACTATTATCGTTATAGTTTTAATTCGTATTGGCTTGCTATAATATCGCTTATACCTAGCGTGGGGTGACTAACAGGCTAACATTCAATGAGCGAAAATAGAGCGTCTAAACAACACTCAAGTAAAACAACAAAAGCAAAGGTAGTGAAGGAATATCAGCGACAGATACTTCGTCGTTTCTTTTACTTAATGATATTAGGGGGCGTGTTATGTAGCGTTTTGATCCTTGATTTTACTTTAGGGCCTTCAGGATTATCGCTGACTGAACTGTGGAATACACTAATATCGCCAGAAATTGCCGATGCTGGTACTCGGGTTATTGTGTGGGATATCAGGCTACCTTACTCCCTTATGGCGGTTATCGTTGGAATGTCACTCGGGTTAGCGGGTGCTGAAATGCAAACTATACTCAATAACCCGCTGGCAAGTCCCTTTACGCTTGGCGTCTCTTCTGCCGCTGCTTTTGGTGCTGCTTTAGCGATTGTTTTAGGGATTGGTATTCCGGGGGTTCCTGCTCAGTGGTTTATTTCAGTTAATGCGTTTATTTTCGCATTACTGGCAACGTTGTTACTGGACTTTATCTCACGTTGGATGCGAGTTTCTACCTCTGGAATTATTCTCTTTGGCATAGCGTTAGTGTTTACTTTTAATGCTGCCGTTTCCATTATGCAATTTATCGCTAACGAAGATACGCTTCAGGGATTAGTGTTCTGGACAATGGGTAGCCTTAATCGGGCATCGTGGGATAAGTTATACATTTTATTGGTTGTATTAGTGATTATCTTCCCCTTGTCATTGATGAATGCTTGGAAACTGACGGCACTTCGTCTAGGGGAAGATCGTGCGATGAGCTTTGGGATCAACGTCAGACGCTTACGCCTAACAACATTACTTCGTATTAGCATCATTTCTGCCTTGGCGGTGGCATTTGTTGGCCCAATAGGTTTTATTGGATTAGTCGCTCCTCATATTGCTCGGATGACTTTTGGCGAAGATCATCGTTTTTATTTGCCCGCAAGTGCCCTTATTGGTGCATTGGTATTATCGATAGCTTCTTTAGTCTCCAAAAACCTTTTATCTGGTGTGATTATTCCGGTGGGAATTGTGACTTCTCTTGTGGGTATCCCTTTCTTTGTTAGTATCATTTTGCGTCATCGCGGGAGAATATAATGAACACGGGATTGAATGCTGGGTTGCGTATTGAAAAGTTTTCTACGGGATATTCGAAGCGAGAAATCATTAAAGAATTAACGGTCTCACTGCTTCCACGAGGGAAAATTACTGTTCTTTTGGGGCCTAATGGCAGTGGTAAATCGACATTGTTAAGGGCGCTTGCTGGGCTTAATAGCGCACAAGGAAAGCTTTTTCTTGGTGATGATGAATTACTCTCCCTCTCTTTTTCTAAACGAGCAGAGCAGGTGGTTTATTTGCCACAAACTCTACCTGCGGGTGTTCATTTGAGTGTCTTGGAGTCAATTCTGGTTGCAAGACGAGCTTTAGGTGAACATCGTTCTCATTCAGCGAATGATGAAGTTATAGATCTATTAGAACAACTGGGAATTTCACATTTAGCTATGCGATATCTTGATGAGTTATCCGGTGGGCAAAAACAATTGGTGGGGCTTGCTCAATCACTAATTCGACGACCAAGTTTATTATTGCTAGATGAACCACTTAGCGCACTTGATCTTAATTATCAGTTTCATGTGATGGAATTAATCGCGAGAGAAACCAAGAAACGTAATATGATTACTGTGGTTGTTGTTCACGATATTAATATTGCATTACGCCATGGAGAGCATGTATTAATGCTTAAAAATGGGGAGTTAGTTGCCAATGGTTTACCAACTGAGGTGATCACACCAGAAATACTCGCCGATGTTTATCGCGTTAGCGCCCGTATTGAACGATGCTCTAGAGGCCATCCACAGGTATTAATTGATGGGAGGATAAATGATATATAGCATTTTTAAACCACTCAAATAATTGTATTTGATATGATGACTATACTTATTTGGGTGGTCTTTGATAGATTCAATTTGGTTTATATTTACCATTGATAATACGCGTGGCTTGTTTTATTAAAGGTAAATCAATCATCTCCCCATTAATCTGAAAAGCATAACTGGCTGTTGATTGCTTAACCACTTCTTGCGCCCATTTAATTTTTTCCTCAGTAGGTTTAAATGCCTTATTAACAGTATCTATTTGATCTGGATGAATACAGAGTTTAGCGCCAAATCCAAGAGCGCGAGCATGGTTGGCATCCATTAATAATGTATTAGGTGTGCAAAATTCAGGGGTGACACAGTCAATAGGGGAGATAAGGTTGGCAATGCGTGAAGCGATAACGATTCGGCTTCTTGCGTATAGCAACGCTTCTGCTGTTTGTTGGCAATCAATATCTAGTGAGTAATCTAATGAGCCGAATGCTAATCTCGTTACACCACTATTGGCAATCTCTTCACAATGGTGCACTCCACGCGCTGTTTCTATAATGCCTATAAATGGTTGCTTTGATATAGCCAGATGAAGTTTTGATTTTATATAGGAAAGTATTTCCACATCTTCCAGTTTTGGGATCATTACTCCTGTCATTAGCGTTTCATTTAATGAATTTAATAGATCAACATCGTTTTTAAATTCTTTCTCTTTAGGATGATTTATTCTGATATATATACTGGTGTTAACGATGGTGTTATTTATTGTCGTTAGCCAATTTTGAATATTGTCACGTCCGAGCGGTTTTTCATCAGGATGAACCGCATCTTCAAGATCAAGAATGATCGCATTTGCACCATAAGTTAACGCTTTGGAAATCATAACTTTTTTATTAGCAGGGACAAACAGATAGCTAATCTCTTCGTTCATATTTACCTACCTTAGTAATAAATATAATGTATCTTACATAAAAACGAATAATTATGAGAATGAGATTGATTATTATTTACATCGTCATTTTCTGATGGTAGCTTACTCATCAACCTTTTTCAAGACGCTTGAAAAAGTAAAAAAAGGTTAAGTAACCCCCCAAGATAGATAAATTTAAATTAATTGTTTAAGCCTTATTTCTTTGGGAGAAAAATGATGGAGACGGTAGAGAAAAAGAGTATTGCAGGGCAACAAACTGCTATACAAACAGATTTTTCAACACGTAATGCCTTTGCTCGTATCATTCGCTGTCTTTTTGCAGAAAAATTATTGGATGATAATAAACTGCAAGTTTTCAATGATGAAAATAACGTTAAGTACCCGCTTTCTGATGGGATACATATCCTTCAATTTAATCAAACGACCGTTTTTCCTGCAAATACAGTTATTAATCGCGGTGATATTATCCTTAAATCAATGGATGGCCACCACCGAATGGTGCAATCCCATGAAGAACTTATGGGGATACTGAAAAACGAACTTAGTTTCACCCCTACAACGGAGGGAATGACAAAATTCAATAAAGATGTAGCAAACAGTATCCATAATGATCGATTAGCTAGAGCACATCGGTCAAAGTGGCGGGATACGATTTCTAACGAGATGGCACAAGAGGGAATATCTTGTTTTATTGAATGGATAACACGTCATTACAGTCAGCGTGATGGTGCAACTTTTCTCGATCAGTGGGGCGCTCTTGAAGGTCATTCATATTACCCGACTTGGAAGTCTAGACCCGGTTTAAGCGATGATGATATTGTCGCACTATCAGCTGAATTTGGTGCACGAGTTAATCTGCGTATCGCAGCCATACAAACCGATATGGTTTATTGTGAGAAGATGCCCCATATTCAGGATATCCATCAATGGTTTTCATCGGCTTTTCCAACCGTTTGGAATAAATGGTGTGAGTGGCTTACAAGTCAACACCAAAACCCACAAAAATGGTTACCTATTCCTCTGCATCCTTGGCATCTTGAACACTGGATCATGGCGCATTTCTCAAAAGAAATAGATGAAGGCATTCTTCTACCATTAGGCCCTCAACTTGAGACCGCGGCATCCATGTCGTTTAGAACCATGCTTCCTACCGCATCTAGATCACCCTTTATCAAATTACCTGTTGCTATCTGGATGACTAGCGAAATGCGCAGCCTTCAAGCCAAATCTATTCATATGGGGCCACGTATTAGTACGATTATTGAGGATATTTTGCGGGTGGATAAGGATTTTGATGGCAAGCTGGACTTTTTCCGAGAAGAAGTGGCGTGGCATTTTCGTCATAACGTGCGTATGGATGACGCTGAAGGTAAGTTTCTCTCGGTCGTATTTCGTGATACGCAAGCATGGGAAAGAAACGATAATTTAATCGCTATCACAGTTGCATCATTATTTACTGAACTCCCACATAAACCCCAACCCCTTATCAGCGAGCTGATCGCATTATCAGGCGACTTACCTGAAACATGGTTTCGTAATTATACCAAAGTCATACTGAAACCGGTTTTAGCGATGTATTTAATTTATGGCATTGCCCTTGAGGCACACCAACAAAATACGCAAGTTTTGTTTGATGATTCCGGTCGTGCGGTCACCATGCTTATTCGTGATTTTGGTGATGGACGCAGTTGGGCTCCTGCACTGCGCCAGCAAGGTTATGAGCTTCAACCTTATATCTGGCCCGGCATTTTACCCACGGTGTTTGAAGATGATATTGAACCTGTCAGAACCTTCGTTGTAGATGCTTGTCTTGTCAGCCATTTACATGAAATTGCGCTTTGTTTAACTCAACTTTATGACATCCCTGATACCCGCATATGGACTGTGATCGGCGAAGAGCTTGAACTTGTGTTTAAAGCACTTCAACCCAGAGTAGAGGCGGATTTTTGGCACAAAGAGCGTGAACATTTTCTCCACCACCCTTGGTATACCCGCTCATTAATGAGCATGCATTTACAGCAATATACTGATTACCGTCTTCAGCATGGACTTAACAATCCGTTAGCTGGTGAACAAGTAGATAACTCTAAGATCTGAGAGAATAATAATGATCACAAACAAACATTTTTTAGCATTGACTATTGCAGCAAGTTTAATTCCTGATTTCGTCAGCGCGGAAGAGAGAATTATTGTTAACGCAGAGCGCGTTAACCCCCAAACTAAAGGTAGGTTATCACAACAAGCCAACATAGGTTTATTGGGAAATAAAGATATCCAAGATATTCCATTTAGTATTAAAGGATATACCTCGAAATATATTGAGCAACGACAGGCTAAAACTCTTGGCGATGTAATAAAAGATGATCCATCCGTTCAAGTGACATCTCCGTCAGGTGGTATTCTTGATTCCTTTATGATCCGAGGATTCCCTATCGGGGAAGGTAATATTGGTGAAGTTGCCCTCAATGGTGTTTATGGTGTAGCGCCAAATTATCAGTTATTACCTCAATATTTAGAGCGAATAAAATTACTAAAAGGGCCTGGTGCGGGGCTTTATGGTATCTCCCCCAATGGCGGCGTTGGCGGTGTTGTTAACGCTGTGACGAAAAGACCTACTCGTCAGGGAACTAAACAGATTACCACCACTTGGGGATCTGATAATCAACTTGGTGCCTATATAGATGTAGGTAAATTGTGGGTAACCCCAGACGGTGAAATGTGGGGCGTCCGATTTAATGGTGGTGGTAGTGGTGGAGATTTGGCGCTTGATAATACTCATAAAAAAACGGCATTAGGTGCACTCGCTCTTGACTATGGAAAAGATGGATTCACTGTTTCAGTTGATTTATTCGATCAATATCAATATGTCAAATCACCTAATCGTCCTTTTATTGTCTTAGCGGGTATCGATGTTCCTAAGGCCCCTAATGGTCGACGCAATATTGCCCAAAAAGGGATGTGGTGGAACACCCGCGATCAGGGCGTATTACTGCACAGTTCATACGAGCTTAACGATAATCTAACACTCTTCATGAATGCCGGTGGTGGTCGTTCAATCGTTTCACGTATCTCTGAGCAAACCCCAAAGATTATTAACGACAATGGAGATGTTGAATCGGCAATCACTAATTATCGCTTTAATGTACATCGTTATATTTTTGAAACCGGTGTCAGAAGTTATTTTTCAACGGGCGCTATTGATCATCAGATGACATTACAGGCCAGCTATTATCATGACCGCCTTGCTGTTGCGGGTAATGTAGGAAAACAAAAGGTGATTTCTAATATTTATTCACCATTAGAAGTCGATGTTACCCTACCATCGTCTCCAGCAAGCGTTCCCAAAGTATCTTCTAGTCAATTAACTAGCTTTGCCGTTTCGGACATCATGACCATATTGAATGGCAGTGTGGATATTATCCCCGGGATACGTTTGCAAAGAGTGCAAGCCGATAACTTTATGGCTAATGGACAGCGTTCGGCCACTTATGATGAATCAGCGGTGACGCCAATGTTGGGGCTGGTTTACCATCCTTTAGAGTCTGTTTCGCTCTATGCCAACTATATTGAAGGGTTAAGCAAAGGTGATATAGCCCCGAGTTTTGCAAAAAATGCCGGCCAAGTGATGCGTCCTTATCGCTCGCGACAGTACGAAGTTGGGGTTAAGTATGATAACGCGGGAATACAAAGCAGTTTGGCTCTTTTCCAGATAACCAAGCCTAGTGGTGCTATCGACAGCACTGATAATATATTTAATGCTAATAGTGAGCAGCGAAATCGTGGCGTTGAAGTTAACCTTTCAGCGCAGGTGCTGGATAATTTACAAATCTCAGGCAATCTTTCTCTTATTGATGCCGAACTTATCAAATCGCCTAAATCTGATATCCGTGGTAACAAACCCGTTGGCGTTTCTCCTCTACAAGCAAATGTGGGAGTGGAATATGACCTTCCTATTTTGCATGGATTGTCATTAAACAGTTATGTCAATTATAGCGCAAAGCAATATGTCAATCAGGCAAATACACAGTCTATCAATCCTTGGACAACGGTAGATATGGGAGCCTCCTATAAAACACGTGTGTATGGTGCGCCTACCACTTTCCGTTTTGATGTACAGAATCTATTTAATCACCATTACTGGTCTGGTGTCGCGTCATATACCACTATTGCACAGGGAGCACCACGTACTTTCCTTGCCTCGGTAAGTGTTGACTTCTAAGAGGGTTCCATATGTCTTCGTTGTTAAATACTTATTACCGAGCAAATGAATCTTGGCAGATCGCTATAACCCAAGCATTACCCCCTTATATCGATCCGGTTATTATCCGTTGGTTGGAGACATCCCCTGATATCCTTGTTCATTTAACACAGATATATGGTTCACCCCTTAATATTGTCTGGCCTCATACTGTGGAGCAGAACGTTAATGCCATGGTCGAAGTCGCCAAAACATTTGGTATACAAACCAATTTGTATTATGGGGTTAAAGTCAATAAATCACAGTCATTATTACAAGCCGCTGTTGCTGCGGGAACTGGGGCGGATGTATCTAGCCTATATGAACTCAACGATGCTATTCGTGCGGGATGTAGAGGTACAGAGTTGTGTGCTACAGGCCCTGCCAAAACAACGGCATTTTTACAGGCGTTAATAGTGCAAGGGGCACGGATTGTTATTGATTCACTTGAGGAGATGGACGAGCTTATTCACCTTGCTACAAGGTGGATAAGTCCATCAGGACGTATAAGTATACTGCTGCGTTTTCGTCCTGAGTCTAATCATATCAGTCGTTTTGGTATGTCATCCGCTGAGATCATGACAGCGCTTGAGAAACTTAATTATAGTGACCAAGTAAAGGTTGATGGATTCCATTTCCATCTGAGTGGTTACTCTTCTGTATCTAGGATCAGGGCTTTTTTTGATACCTTACCCTTGATTAGCTACGCACGTGCTTTGGGTTACTCCCCTTATATTATCGATATTGGGGGAGGGTTACCTGTTCAGTATGTAGACAGTCATTGTTATAATAAATGGCTCTCTACGCAAACACATAAAGACTATCGTACTCGACGAATTCCAGATTCTTTCTATCCATATGGTGGAGAGATAAATGCCCAAGGCTGGCTCTCTGAGTTTCTAACCGGAGCCGATCCCACAGGTAAAAGAGTTTGTGATGCATTAATTGAGGAAGGATTAACACTTTGCCTTGAACCCGGAAGGAGCTTGGTTAATCAAAGTGCGATCAGTGTATTTCGTGTCTGTCGAGTTCGTCCATATGATCATGTTGGACACGTTATTTTTGTCGAAGGAACTAGTTTTAGTGCATGTGAAACGTGGTTTAATTCTGAATTCTTAAGTGATCCTCTCCATATTTATCAAAATAACCATCAGCCACTTTCTTCTGCTGGAAATGCTTGGATTGCGGGCCATAGCTGTTTGGACGACGATGTTATCACCAATCGTTTGATCGCTTTTGCACACCTACCAAAGCCAGGTGATTTACTGATATTTGCTAATACCGCAGGTTACCAAATGGATTTACTGGAAAATCAATTTCATCGGCATCCGTTGCCCACAAGATTAACTGCGGTCATAAACTCACATCAAAAACCTATATTTACCATTGATAATTAAGGACTTTTAATATGGTTTTTAGCAAAGTAACTGATTTAATTGGTAATACTCCTATCATTCAATTACCGCTGCTGCAATCGGATACGCGTCTTTATATCAAAGTGGAGAAAAATAATCCCGGAGGCAGTATGAAAGATCGCATGGCGAGAAATATGGTTGTTGCGGCACTGAAATCTGGAAAGATCAAGCCTGGTAGTACAATTGTGGAGTCGTCATCAGGAAATACTGGCATTGGGTTGGCAATCGCTGCTATCGAATTTGGGCTTCGATTTATCGCGGTGGTCGATCACCATGCTGCCCAAGATAAAATTGCTATCATGCGCGCTTTGGGTGCTGAGATCCGCTACGTTAAAGGCGACTATGGTGAAAATGAAGTTGCTGTTGTGGAACGCCAACGTATGGCGGCTGAAATCGCCAATGAAATTCCCGGCGCTATCTTTATGAATCAATCAGATAATGCAGCCAATGCGGGAGGATATGCAGATCTGGTACGTGAACTTATTAGTCAGATAGGCAAAATTGATGCGTGGGTTGGATGTGTAGGTACGGGTGGCTCTATGACAGGGATAGCCCATGGATTAAGGGTTCATAATCCAGAACTTGTAACCATTGCCGTAGAGCCGGAAGGCTCCATCGTATTCGGAAAACCCGGTAAACCATACTATCAATCAGGTACAGGCACCCCACAAGGCGATACAGTGGGGTTAGTGTTGGATTACAGTTGTATTGATTATGGCGAACAAGTCTCTGATGTGTGTGCTTTTGAAACGGCTCGTTACCTTGCTCGTCGTTTTGGTTTACTGGTTGGTGGCTCTACAGGGGGAGTGGTATATAAAGCGCTGGAGTTGATTAATAACAGTACAATTTGCGGAAATGTTGCACTTGCTATGGCCGATGGTGGTGAAAAATATCTGCAGACGATTTTTAATGACACATGGCTTAAAGAGCGAAATCTAATATCGGAGTCAGTCTGGGAACAACTTGATAATTGGTTTTCTTTGCCAACTTGTTTGGGGGATAGCAGATGATCCCAAATGAGAAATTGAGAGTAACACTATGTGGAGCCGGTCGTACAGGGCATCTTGCGGCAATTTTATTTAGCTTAAATCCTGCGATTGACGTCACTCTTTACAGCAGTCGCTCAGAAACTGTGACAGCATATAAAGAAAATGATCATCAACTTCAGGCGGTGATGCCTGATGGTCAAGTTATTAAAACCCGTTCGGTTAGGATGACAGAAGCCATTGATGAGGCGTGCTCTAAGGCAGATATCATCATTATTACGACACCAAGTCATGTACGTGAAAGTTTACTTCAACGTATGGCGCCAATACTGCCGAAACATAAAAACATCTTTGTGGGCGCCATTCCCGGTTTTGCTGGCTTTGACTGGCTGGCTGAAAAAACGTTAGGCGATGCACCCAATATTGTTATATGGGGAATGAAAGATGTTCCCCATATTGCATTTGATCTGCAACCGGGAAAAAGTGTCAGAATGGGGGGCGGAAAATCACAACTCTATGTAGCTGTGCATGGAAGAGAAAAACCGCAATATGCCAATCTTCTTCTCAATTACCTCAAACAACTTTATGACTCACCTATTACGCTACTGACCGATTATCTAGAAATTACCCTAACGCCTGGAAATCCTATTATGCACAGCTCTGTTATCTATGGCCTTATCGGTCCATGGGGACAGTGGCACAATAGGCCCTTTGAGAGCATTCCATGTTGGTGGAACGATTGCCCTGAGTTGGGTGCCTATTTTCTTGCCCGCTGTGATAGGGAGAATCAAGCGTTATGTAATAAAGCAGAAATTGTATTGGGGATTAATCTCAGTTCCGTGCAACCATTACAGCAGGAAATAGTAGCCGCATATGCGGACTCAATTGCTGATCCGCGAACATTACTCAGTGTGTTACGAACGAATAAGGCCTATCAGGGTATTCCTTTACCTCTTATTTCTACAGCACGATCCCATGGTTATATTTTTGACAAACAACATCGGGTTTTTCAGGAAGACATTGCCTATGGACTAGCGCTTCTTGTTGCTCTTGGAGAACGTCTTCGAGTGCCAACACCCTATATAAGAGAAATATATGATTGGTGTTGTGGTTATATGGGAGGAAATTTGCCTCACCCTCAGATCCCAATGGATTGGCCAATAATAAGGGTGAAATAGTATGCGTGTTACCGGCAGTGTCATTTTTATTGTCCAGTTTTTATTTATCGTACAGCTACTCTCAATGGGAGCCATGGAAATGAGTGGCCCTTTTTGGCCGCTTCATCTCGAAAGTATGGCGTCGACAGAGCTACTGAGTATCGTGGGAACCGGCGTGTATATCGCACCTATGTTGGGCGTTATGCTAACCAGTACCTTTTGGGGACGAATAGGCGATAAAACTGGCAATAAAGTGATGATGATCCGTGCACTGATGGGGCTGGCATTAACGCAATTGGGGCTCGCTTTTGCCAATGATGTCTGGGTAATACTGCTACTACGTTTTTTACAGGGAACTTGTGCGGGGTATATTGCACCAGCTCAAGCTTATGGTATTGCCATGATCCCCGTAGTACAACGTACTCGGCTTTTGGCATGGTTACAAGTATCTACCAATGCAGGATCGTTAGCTGGAGTCATTGCTGGTGGGGCGATCCTCGATTTACTGAGTTTCTTTTGGATAAATTTCGGGGCATTTATCATTTGTACGTTATGTGCACTACTGGTTTTTTTCATATTACCGAATGATTTACCGCGCCACGCTTCATCCAATTGCGTCACTTCCTCAACAAATAAAGCAAAAGCGATATCATCAATTAACCACAGCGTCATTGTTGGCTTACTTACCATACTGGGTTTGTTATTAGTGAGCCGCATGATCACACAAACCCCTTTTTCTCTTTATGTCAGTAGCGTATTTAATGCCCCTAACTGGTTAACAGGGGTCGCTTACGGATTGCAGGCTACAGGTGTGATTGTCTCAGCCGCCCTCTGGGCAAGATGGTTTGAAGCACACAACATATTTCACGCACTCTATCGAATGGTGGGGATCATTGCGGGATGTTTTATTGTGACCTTACTGCTAGCAGCAGTAAGAGAAATAAGCTGGTTTATCGGACTTTATTTTTTGTGGGGCATTCTTCTTGGGGCAACAACGCCAGTATTAACCGCATTGATATCTCGCTCAACCGCTGAAAGTAAACAGGGTTATATTTTGGGGCTGGTGCAAAGTATTAGCCAGTTTGCCTCTATGGTTGGTATTGCGCTGGGGGGCGGAATACTTGTTTGGCCTGGGTTGTCCACGTTGTTTTTGTGTGTGGCGGTGATGTATTGCATTACTTTAATTATTACGCTGAAAATGAGTTACTCTTCAAAAAAACACTAACCAAAAATAGGTTATTAATCATGATATTACGATTTATATTTTCTATTGTATTGTTGTATTCATCAATGGCTTACTCACAGCAAGTTGTAACACCTGTTACTGATCTACTTGGCAGAACCGTGAATGTCAAATTGCCGGTACAGCGCGTCATTTTGGGGGAAGGACGACAGCTTTATTTAGTGGCTATGTTTGATAAAGAAAATCCAGCACAAAGGATAGTCGCTTGGCGAAAAGATTTAATACAGTCCGATCCTGCCACATGGCAGCAGTACCGACAACAATTTCCACAGTTGGCAAAAATCCCTACCTTTGGTGGCAGCGAACAAGGAACGTTTGATATAGAGCAGGCGATTAATCTGCAACCTGATGTCATCATCATGAATATGGACGCACGCAATACTATTGTTGATGCTGGACACGAAGCAGCATTAGCCCGAGCGGGTATTCCCATTGTTTATGTCGACTTTCGCTATGATCCTATTGCACACATTCCTCCAACAGTGACGTTATTTGGTAAATTATTTGGCCAACCAGATCGCGCAGAAGCTTATTTAACATTCCGTGATAAAGAGTTACAACGAGTGACATCTCGAGTTGAACAATTACAGGGGGCATTGCCAAAAGTATTTTTAGAGCGTCTTGGGGGCTATTCAGAAGAGTGCTGTATGACCTTTGGTAAAGGGAGTTTTGGCCGTTTTGTTAAAATAGCGGGGGGGGATAATATTGCCGACAATCTTGCTCCGGGAACCTTTTTTACGCTAAATCCAGAAAAAGTGGTTGTTGCAAATCCCGATATTGTGATTATTACCAGCGGCAATTTTCAGGCATTTGTGCCGGGTGGAAAGTGGATCCCACTTGGGCCGGGGATTAATATTCAACAATCAAAACACCGACTCGCATGGTTTACGACTCGCCCTGCTTATGTTGATAGTAACGCTCGCCGTCGTGGAGCATTTTTTGCTATTTGGCATCAGTTTTATAATAGTCCCTATGATGTTATTGCTATCCAGCAGCTAGCTAAGTGGATACATCCCCAATTATTTGCTGATCTTGATCCTGATGACACATTCCGTCGTTTACATCAAGAATTTCTACCCATCTCATATCAGCCGGGATATATGATTGATTTGGAAAAAGAGGGGAGGTAAATATGGAGTATGATGTCGTGTTATATCCCATTGCCTTGCTCCGTCCTTCAGAAGAAGTCAACATGGCTCATGTTGAAGCTTTAACTAAGGAAATAGTCCGTTGCCAAAGATGGACAACACCTATACCCATTGAAAAAGAGACCGGAATTATTATGGACGGTAATCATAGGTATCAAGTCGCTCATCATCTTGCTCTCACTTATATTCCTTGTGTGTTGCTTGATTACACTGATACACGCATAACTGTGTATGATTGGCAGAATGGACGAGCGTTTAGCCCATTAAGAATAAGGGAGCAGATATTAAAGCAAGGTAATATTTTCCCTTATAAAACTACTCGACATCTATTTTCTCCAAGCCTTCCGGCCGTTAATTTTCCGCTTGAACAGTTAGTTGAAAAAATAGCCAGTAATCATCTGAATGTTTTCAAGTTAGGTGTTGGTAGGTGACCATTAACAGCGGGAAAATTAAATAGCTTAGTATTTATTTGATTTGATGGATAAAACAGCAACGTAATTTTAGCTTGATTAGTCGTATCAAGCTAAGGTTTAATAAGATACTTCTTAATTGCGCAAATAAAAGTCATTTTTCATTTTTGTTGCGCAACAATGTGGTGGTGTAATGTTATTTCCCGCGTTTATCGTAATAAATGCTGTTTAAATCAAAGAATTATTGATTTTCACTGATTACGATAGCCACCTTTGTGGATTTTTTATATTGCGGTTTTTTGCCCGCATTGAGAGAATCAGCTATCTAGATGCTTTTTATCCGACTTGGAGTAGAAAATGACCACTCGTAAAACCCTTGCAAATGCGATCCGTTTTTTAAGCATGGATGCAGTGCAAAAAGCCAAATCAGGGCACCCTGGTGCACCTATGGGCATGGCTGATATTGCAGAAGTATTATGGCGTGATTTTTTAAATCATAATCCAACTAATCCTCACTGGGCAGATCGTGACCGTTTTGTTTTATCTAACGGCCATGCTTCAATGCTGATTTATAGCTTATTACATCTGTCTGGTTATCAAGTTTCTTTAGATGATCTAAAAAATTTCCGTCAGCTGCATTCTAAAACACCGGGTCACCCAGAATATGGTTATACCCCAGGTGTTGAAACTACCACGGGTCCTTTAGGTCAAGGGATTGCTAACGCAGTAGGTTTTGCGATCGCAGAACGCACATTAGCGGCTCAATTTAACCGTCCTGGTCACGATATCGTAGATCACTACACCTACGCCTTTATGGGTGATGGTTGTATGATGGAAGGTATCTCTCACGAAGTATGCTCTTTAGCAGGTACTTTACAGTTAGGTAAACTGATTGCATTTTACGATGACAATGGCATTTCTATTGATGGTAAAGTACATGGTTGGTTTACTGATAATACTGCTGAACGTTTCGAAGCGTATGGCTGGCATGTTATTAGTGGTATTGATGGTCATGATGCAGCGAGTATTAAAGCTGCGATTGAAACCGCACAACAAATTACTGATAAGCCTTCACTGTTAATTTGCAAAACCACCATTGGTTTTGGTTCTCCTCATAAAGCAGGCACTGCCGATTCTCACGGTTCACCATTAGGTGATGCAGAAATTGCAGAAACTCGTAAAGCTCTGGGCTGGGAGTATGGTCCTTTTGAAATTCCACAAGAGATCTACAAAGAGTGGGATGCTAAAGAAGCTGGTAAAGCAAAAGAAGCTGCGTGGGACGCTAAATTTGCTGAGTATGCAGCACAATTCCCTGAATTAGCAGCTGAATTTAAACGTCGTATGTCTGGCGAATTACCTGCAAATTGGGAAAAAGAGTCAACAGCCTTTATTGAGCAGTTGCAACATAACCCAGTGAGTATTGCTAGCCGTAAAGCATCACAAAATACATTAGAAGCGTTTGGTAAAGTTTTACCTGAGTTTATGGGTGGCTCTGCTGACCTTGCACCAAGTAACTTAACTATGTGGTCTGGCTCTAAAGCATTAAATGAAGATAAAGCCGGTAACTACATCCATTATGGTGTTCGCGAATTCGGTATGTCTGCCATTATGAATGGTATTGCATTACACGGTGGTTTTGTTCCTTACGGCGCTACCTTCCTGATGTTTATGGAATATGCACGTAATGCGGTACGTATGGCTGCACTGATGAAAATCCGCAGTATCTTTGTTTATACCCATGACTCTATCGGTTTAGGTGAAGATGGTCCTACTCACCAACCTGTTGAGCAAATGGCAAGTCTGCGTGTAACACCAAATATGAGTACATGGCGCCCATGTGACCAAGTTGAGTCAGCAGTAGCATGGAAATACGCTGTTGAGCGTAAAGATGGTCCAACTGCGCTCATCTTCTCTCGTCAAAACCTTGCTCAACAGCCACGTACTCCAGAGCAACTGGCTAATATCGAGAAGGGTGGTTATATCCTGAAAGATTGTGACGGTACACCTGAACTTATCTTTATTGCTACGGGTTCTGAAGTTGAATTAGCTGTTAATGCTTACGATCAATTAACAGCAGAAGGCCGTAAAGTCCGTGTGGTTTCAATGCCAGCAACAGATGCATTTGATAAACAAGATGCTGATTATCGTGAAGCAGTATTACCTGCAGCGGTTAAAGCTCGTGTTGCTATTGAAGCGGGTATCGCGGATTACTGGTTTAAATATGTTGGTCTTGATGGTGTGATTGTCGGTATGCATAGCTTCGGTGAATCTGCTCCTGCAAACGAACTGTTTGCTGAGTTTGGTTTTACTGTTGAAAATGTGGTTACACAGGCAAAAACTCTACTTAAATAATCAATAAATGTTAACAAGAGCACATTTTTGGGAATAATTTCTCAGATGTGCTCTTTTTTTATGCTTCCCCCTTTTTTTGCTATTGCGATTTTCTCTCATTTCTCGTAATCTGAATACCAATAAGCTGAACCGTTTCAGTTGTGCTAAAAATGTCGGTGACCGCACATTTTTTAGTTTTACTTGATTTATCGTTGTTGATTAGTCAATTGCTCGATTATTCTAGGCGGTTGCATAATTACGAGTTATCAAGGAAGTTACATGACAATTAGAGTTGCTATTAACGGTTTTGGTCGAATAGGGCGTAATGTGTTAAGAGCGCTTTATGAATCTGGAAAGCGGGCTGAAATAAGCGTTGTTGCAATAAATGAATTGGCTGATGCGACAGGTATTGCTCATTTGCTTAAATATGACTCAAGCCATGGTCGTTTTGCTTGGGATATTCGTGTTAATAATGACTTATTGCAAGTAGGTGATGATGCAATCCGTCTTTTCCATCATGCCGATATTGCAGACTTACCTTGGGGTGAGTTAGGTATTGATGTGGTACTTGATTGTAGTGGCGTTTATGGATCTCGTGCCGATGGTGAGGCGCATATTGCTCAAGGGGCAAAGAAAGTGCTCTTTTCTCATCCGGGAACGATAGATCTTGATGCTACGGTGGTATTCGGTGTTAATCAACATGAACTGAAAAAACAGCACCGCATCGTCTCTAATGCCTCTTGTACCACAAATTGTATTATCCCGATTATTAAAATGATGGATGATGCTTTTGGTATAGAGTCAGGTACAGTGACGACAATCCATGCTGCGATGAATGATCAACCTGTTATTGATGCATATCATAAAGATTTACGTCGTACACGAGCCGCAGGACAATCGATTATTCCGGTTGATACCAAATTAGCTGCCGGTATTACACGGATTTTCCCGAAATTTAAAGATCATTTCGAGGCAATTTCTGTACGAGTTCCTACAATTAATGTGACAGCAATTGATTTAAGTGTCACGGTAAAAAATGCTGTAAATGTGTTAGATGTCAATAAGTTAATTCAAAAATCAGCAACTGGCGCATTTCGTGGTATAGTGGATTACACAGAATTGCCATTAGTCTCAACAGATTTTAACCACGACCCTCATAGTGCCATTGTTGATGGTACACAAACTAGAGTCAGTGGGCAGCATCTGATTAAAACGTTAGTCTGGTGTGATAATGAATGGGGCTTTGCTAACCGAATGCTTGATACGACGTTAGCTATGGCTGCAACTGGTTTTAAATAATCATGTATTAATGACGGTACTCAGCAATAGCACATTATGTGATAATGCGCGGTACTGAACAGAAGATTACTAAATTTTAGAGAATCAATGAGAGGATTCATCATGTCTGTAATTAAGATGACCGATTTAGACCTGGCCGGTAAACGAGTACTAATTCGTGCTGACCTGAACGTTCCAGTGAAAGATGGAAAAGTAACTTCAGATGCACGTATTCGTGCTTCATTACCGACTATTGAAGCGGCTTTAAAACAAGGCGCTAAAGTTATGGTAACTTCACACTTAGGCCGTCCTACTGAAGGTGAGTACAACGAAGAGTTCTCTTTAAAACCAGTTGTTGACTATCTGAAAGAGAAATTATCTGCACCCGTTAGCCTAGCAAAAGACTATTTAAACGGTGTTGATGTTAATGCAGGTGAATTAGTTGTACTTGAAAACGTCCGTTTTAATAAAGGCGAAAAGAAAGACGACGAAACGCTGTCTAAACAATATGCTGCATTATGTGATGTCTTTGTCATGGATGCATTCGGTACGGCTCACCGTGCTCAAGCGTCAACACACGGTGTTGCTAAGTTTGCGGATATCGCTTGCGCGGGTCCTCTGTTATCAGCAGAGCTTGAAGCATTAGGCAAAGCATTAGATAAACCAGAGCGTCCAATGGTGGCTATCGTTGGTGGCTCTAAAGTATCTACTAAATTAACAGTTTTAGATTCATTATCAAAAATTGCTGACCAATTAATCGTTGGTGGTGGTATTGCTAACACCTTTATCGCAGCAGAAGGTCATTCTGTAGGTCGTTCATTATATGAAGCAGACCTTGTTGACGATGCGAAAAAATTAATGGAAAAATGCGATATTCCAGTACCAACAGATGTCCGTGTCGCGACAGAATTCTCAGAAACAGCGCCAGCTGTACTGAAATCAGCAAATGACATCAAAGATGATGAACAAGTATTAGATATCGGTGATGTGACGGCTGAACGTTTAGCTGAAATCCTGAAAAACGCCAAAACCATTCTGTGGAATGGCCCTGTGGGTGTCTTTGAATTCCCTAACTTCCGTAAAGGTACTGAAGTGATTGCTAAAGCGATTGCTGATAGTGATGCTTTCTCTATCGCTGGCGGTGGTGATACATTAGCGGCTATCGATTTATTTGATATCGCAGATAAAATCTCTTACATTTCAACCGGTGGTGGTGCTTTCTTAGAATTCGTAGAAGGTAAAAAACTTCCTGCGGTTGCTATGCTGGAAGAACGCGCTAAACAGTAATTAAGTCACGCTCATACAGGTAGAGTGTAAAACTCTGCCTGTTCCAAATATAGGATCTTATTACATGTCTAAAGTTTTTGATTTCGTAAAACCGGGTGTCATCACTGGTGATGATGTACAAAAAGTATTTGCAGTAGCAAAAGAAAATAATTTTGCTCTGCCTGCAGTTAACTGCGTAGGTACAGACTCAATTAATGCTGTATTAGAAGCAGCTGCGAAAGTGCGTTCTCCTGTTATTGTTCAATTCTCTAATGGTGGTGCTGCATTTATCGCAGGTAAAGGTCTTAAAGCTGAAGCGCCACAACAAGCGGCTATCCTAGGGGCTATTTCTGGTGCTCACCATGTACACCAAATGGCAGAATACTATGGTGTTCCTGTTATTTTACACACTGACCACTGTGCGAAAAAACTGTTACCTTGGATTGATGGTCTGTTAGATGCAGGTGAAAAACACTATGCGAAAACAGGTAAACCACTATTCTCTTCTCATATGATTGACTTATCAGAAGAGTCATTAGAAGAAAATATTGAAATCTGTTCTAAATATTTAGCGCGTATGGCTAAAATCGATATGACTTTAGAAATCGAATTAGGCTGTACTGGTGGTGAAGAAGATGGCGTTGATAACACAGGTATGGATAGCTCTGCGCTATATACCCAACCTGAAGACGTTGCTTACGCTTATGAAAAACTAAATGCTATCAGCCCACGTTTCACTATCGCTGCATCATTTGGTAATGTTCACGGCGTTTATAAACCAGGTAACGTTCAATTAACACCAAAAATTCTTCGTAACTCACAAGACTATGTGTCAGAGAAATACAATCTGCCACACAATAGCTTAAACTTTGTTTTCCACGGTGGTTCTGGTTCATCTGCAGAAGAAATCAAAGAAGCTGTAAGCTACGGTGTTGTTAAAATGAATATCGATACCGATACTCAATGGGCAACTTGGAACGGTATCTTACAGTTCTACAAAAAGAACGAAGGCTATTTACAAAGCCAATTAGGTAATCCAGAAGGCGCTGATAAACCTAACAAGAAATACTATGATCCACGTAACTGGTTACGTCATGGTCAAACATCAATGGTTGTTCGTTTAGAGCAAGCATTTAAAGAGCTAAATGCGATTGATGTTCTGTAATACAATTTTATTGTAATACACCTAAAAAACCCGCTTAGTATGCGGGTTTTTTGTTGGTTGTTAGCACTAGGTACGATGGTATTGGGCTATTTAGTTTCGGTTATATTTGTCATTAAAGGTTTGGTCTGAAATACACAGATAATAAATTCCTTCAATAAAACCGATAATAGCGGGTATCCCCGTCCAGCAAAAAATGAGATATAAAATCCCCATTCCTACTTTACGAAGATAGAATTTATGTATTCCTAGCCCACCAAGAAAAATAGCTAATAATGCGGCTGCTAGCTTATTTTTATCATTCATTAATATCTGCTCCTATTACCAATCATTGGTTTTTAATCATGAATATTGATTATTAGACAATGCTAAATATTGTCAGTTTCAATTAAAGGTACTATTTATAAGATAGATTAAAACCAGAAAAAAGAAAAAAAGAGAAGATCACTAATCATAAATAATAAAAGATTAAGGTTGTAGAAGATTTAATCGCTAAGCGTTTTTATAAGAGATAAAAAAGCGCCTTTCTAGGCGCTTTGTCTGTGATAAGCAAAGGTGTTTGCTTATTTTATTTACTTAATCATTTTACTCTCTTCTTTCATCATGCGGTTTAGTAAAGGTACTGTTGCCCACATAATCAAGCCAACCACTAAGGTAACGATACCGATTTTGCCAAACACATCAGTATAAATAGGCAGTGTTTGTAGTGGATCGGTAATACCTTCAGGTGGGGCGGTAAAGGTTGCTACATGGCCTCCTAACAGGTAAGCCGTCGCTTGTGTTAAGAACCACATACCTAAAATAAAGCCCATCATATATTGCGGTACAAAAGCGGCAATCATCGCTAAGCCTAATGCACTGATCATCAATTCCCCTAGACTTTGGAAGAGATAAATCAGTACAACAAACCAAGGTGATGTTAAGCCTTGAGCATCAGCAAACCACATACCTGAAGCGGCAGCGGTTAGGAAGCCTAATGAGCATAAAAGCATACCTGTGGTAAATTTTGCCGGCATGGATAAATCTTTGCCTTTCGCGCCAAAATGGCTATAAGCCATTGCTAAGATAGGGCTGGCAATAATGATCCAAAATGGATTTAATGCTTGGAAACTCACCGGGTTAATATCAAAGCCTAACAGGGTATGGTGAACATTATGGATAGCAAAGAAGTTAAGTGAGGTTGGCATCTGAGCGTAGAGAATATAGAAAATAACAGCTTCTAACATCAGAACAAATGCAACATACATTTTATTACGTGCCACTCTGTCTTTTTGTTTAAAGGCTTCACGAAAATAAATGATAACCACAACAATAGACAAGCTGATTAAAACGATGTTAGCAATCATCACATTGTGCAACAACCATGCACAAATAAAGACCATAGCGACAGAGCCTGCAATAACTAATAGCAGTTTGTTGAAATTCATTGGCAGGTGATCTGGCTCAGAACCAATATTCACGACCATTTTACGGCAGAAAAAATAGACCAATATGGCCATTATTAAGCCGATACCACAAATATTATAAGTCAGTGCATAGCCGTAGCGATCGGCAAGAACGGGGGCAATAGATAAGGAGATTAATGAACCAACATTAATCGACATATAAAATAGTGTAAATGCACCATCAAGACGGGGATCTTTAGGTTTATAGCATTTAGCTAATAGGCTTGCTGGGTTTGCTTTAAATAAACCGTTACCTACTGCGATAGTGGCTAAAGCATAAAAGATTAAATTAGGATACATAATTGACATGCCGGTCATAAAATAACCGATAGCCAATACGATAGCCCCTAAAACAATGGTTCGTTTAGTACCTAATAGATGGTCACCAACATAACCACCAATAGAAATAAGCCCATAAACTAATGCGGAGAATGCACCAAAAGTAATAAAAGCTTGTTCTTGAGAGAATCCGAGTTTACTAACAAAATAAACGGCAAGAATACCTTGTACGCCGTAGTAACCAAAACGTTCCCATAATTCCACAAAGAAAATCATAAAGAATGGTTTAGGCTGTTGTAATAAACCGACTTTAGCGGGTTTATCCATATCTTTAATGCCCCTAATTATTATTTATTTTCAACAACGATGCTATTTACTCAAATTCACGATGAATGTTACACCCTGATAACATTATCTGTTGTATTTAGAGTGATGTTTGCAAATTTAAGATGGTGATCAGTAAGTCCGGTAGACTAATATATTGATAGAATGACTTCTCAAAGGTTGATCACACTGTTAGTAAGATTAATACCAGATTGAAAAAAATAGTCATTAATTTATTTTCAATTAAAGCGATTTAATTGATCTTTGGTATAAATAATCACCAAAAAGAGCCTATTTTGTTTATATTTTAAGCTTAATAAAGCTGATAAAATATAAGCATAAAAATAGAGTGGAAGGGTTATTTATATCGTGACTAATTGATTTTCTAAAGAAAAAGTTTTCTTATAATTTTAATAATTTCTTTTATAACAAACAGATGTTAAAAATAGTTTAATAAAACGCTGATAGCTCTATTTTAGGATAAAATGAAATAAATATGCATGAAGTGCGGGTAATTATTTAAAATTTAACAAAGGTAATAAAAACGCCTTTATTAATAATGAAGGATTTAAATTGATACCCTCTTCAAAATAATAAAGTGCGTTTTTGTTTTTAATATTAGCTAATTAAGCGGTGGTTGTGACTAATTTATGTTTAACGGGATGGAAGCGACGCTTAAAATAAATTAAGCCATCGCCATCTTCTCGAACCGCAATATTTTTTATCTCAGCCATATAAACAAAGTGAGTACCTACTTGGCGTACATCGTAAATATCACCTTCTAGGCTAGCGAGTGCATTGGTTAATATCGGTTGCTGCAATGCGCCATATTGCCATCCTGGTTGGGTAAAGCGATCAGCCATTGCCAGACCTGTCATACCGGCAAAATGGCAAGCCATCTCTTCTTGTTCATGATTTAAAATATTGATACTTAATTTGCCATTTTCTTGAAACGTACTATTCATTTGGCTTTTACTATTGATGCAAATCATCACTGTCGGTGGAGTATCGGTAACTGAACATACAGCTGTTGCTGTTAAACCACAGCATCCTGCATCACCATTAGTTGCGACAATATTAACGGCAGCACCTAAGCTTGCCATTGCATCCCGAAAAAGTGGGTTAGCCTGTTTTTCATCAGACATTTTTTACTCCTACTGCCAGACTTCTCATCTGTGGGCGTCTTCACTTAAAATAACCATTAGTTAGAAAATCAGAATTTATCTAACTAGTGCCGCTTCACAAAGTTGTAATGATCTTGCTGATTTCTTTGCTGTGTGAATTTAAAGCCGTAACGCTACCTCGCATTAGCCAAGAGATCAATCTTTCTTTGTTACAACCTGTTAACTTTATCTCAAAAAGTCGTGAGACAACCTTATCGCTGGTTGTTATTATTCCTAATAAGTCAAGAAAAGCGATAGGTAAATCAGGGGGTTTAGCCTAGTTTGCTGATAAATAACACGAAATGACACATATTATCCTGTTATTTTTTGGGGATATTACGCGTTTTGTCTGAGAAAAGCACTAAGGTCATCAATTGCTAAAATAGCCTAAAATGTTAGAAATTGAGTCAAGTTTATTTATTTGTTAATATGATTAATTGTAATAAAAAGTCTATTCTTAGAATATTATTCATTTATAACTATAACGAGTTATAATTTTCACCGGCTAGATTGAGTGATTTTTCATCAATTTATCTATCAATAAAGAGCTTCTGATTATGCATGAGTCATTAACAATCGCGCTATTGCAAGCACGGGAATCTGCGATGGGATTTTTTCGCCCCGTTCTTAAAGAGCATAATCTGACAGAGCAGCAGTGGCGGATCATCCGAGTTCTTGCTGATAAGCGCTCTATCGATTTTCACGAATTAGCACAAAAAACCTGTATCCTGCGTCCAAGTTTGACAGGTATTTTGATTAGAATGGAAAGAGATGAGCTAATTTGTCGATTAAAACCAGTGAGTGATCAACGTAAATTATTCGTTTCTCTATCAACCAATGGGCAAAATTTATATGATAAAATCCAGCCTAAGATAGAAGAAGGGTACCAATTACTCGAACAAAAGTTTTCTACAGAAAAACTGCAACATTTATCTATCTTACTGAAAGAACTGATAGCGTTAAATCCAGAAAATAGTCATTCAACTGAAAAATAACATGTGTGCACCAAGAAAAAAGAGATGATGTTATACCATCATCTCTTTTGTTTTTATGTAATAGGTGAAATTACCTTTTACCTAATACGTGTAAGAAGTGAATATGTTTTTCATACTGATCGAGAATGTCATGAATAATTTGTTCTTTTGTCCAGCCCATGACATCGTAATCTTGCCCACCTTCTTTGAGATGAATTTCAGCACGATAGTATTTATGCTCTTCATCTTTTTCTTCATCTGTTAAGCCGGCTAGCGCGAAAGCGGGTTGAGTATAGAATCGTAATCGTACTTCATAAAAGAAGTTCATATCCTCACCTAAGTCCACTTCAAAGCCGATGCGATCTTCTTCTTCGTCATGGATATAGCATTGAATACCTTGTTTGCTTAATTCAGCCGACACCATTTCCATGGAAGGATTAACGACTTCTTCCATAAAACGTTTTACATGTGAACGTTTAGGAAAATAAGCAATATTTCTTAATCGACGTTGCCAAGGAATAGGATTACGGCTAGCCGGTGGGGCGATAGTCGTCATCTGTTGGCTATCTCGCTTATAAACATCCACTCGCAATGCCTTAATTAATCCATAAATTGATGCCAATAGCACGATGGCAAATGGTAACGCACTGGCAATGGTGACAGTTTGTAATGCTGATAAACCTCCTGCCAATAACAAGGTAATGGCTGAAATACCCATTAATGCAGCCCAGAAGATACGTTGCCATACAGGGGTTTCTGAATCTCCTCCTGACGCTAGGGTATCAACCACCATTGCACCGGAGTCTGCTGAGGTGACAAAAAAGACAATGACCATCAGCATTGCGACAAAGGAAAGCACTGATGAGAATGGAAAATAATTTAAGAATTCAAACAGTGCTAATGACACATCTTGTTGTACTATATTCGCAAGAACTTCTGCACCTTTATCTTTAATTAAATAGATAGCGGTATTACCAAAGACAGTCATCCAAAGTAAGGTAAAGCCAGCTGGAACAAAGAGTACGCCGACAACAAACTCACGAATAGTACGACCACGGGAGATCCGTGCAATAAACATACCGACAAAAGGCGACCACGATAACCACCAGCCCCAATAAAGCAGTGTCCATCCACCTAACCAATCACTTGATTTTGGCTCGTAGGCATAAAGATTAAACGTTTTACTCACTATTTCTGATAAATAGCCCCCTGTATTTTCAACAAACGATTTTAAAATCAATACAGTAGGGCCAAGAATAATGACTAATAAAAGAAGAATAACGGCTAAACCAAGGTTAAGCTCGGATAAAAAACGGATACCTTTTTCTAATCCAGAGACAACCGAAATAGTAGCAAGCCCGGTGATAACAACAATTAAAACCACTTGCACGGTTGGATTAATTGGAATATCGAATAGATGGTTTAAACCGGCATTAACTTGTAGAACACCAAAACCCAGTGAAGTTGCGACACCAAATACGGTGCCCATCACAGCAAAAATATCTACCGCATGCCCAATAGGGCCATAAATACGGTCGCCAATGATAGGATAAAGGGCGGAACGTAACGTTAATGGCAAACCATGGCGGTAGCTAAAAAACGCCAGAATTAATGCCACGATGGCGTAAATAGCCCAAGCATGTAATCCCCAGTGGAAGAAAGTTAAACGCATAGCTTCTTTGGCGGCTTCAATCGTCTGCGCATCCCCTGTGGGTGGCATTAAATAGTGCATAACGGGTTCTGCGACACCAAAGAACATCAGCCCAATACCCATACCTGCTGAAAACAGCATCGCGAACCAAGCAAAATAGCTAAAATGTGGACGAGCATGATCAGGGCCTAATTTTATTTCGCCAAAGCGCGATAGCCCTAAATAAGTCACACTCAGCAAAACCAATGCTACGGCTAAAATATAAAACCAGCTCGCGTTGGTGAAAAGGTTTTCCTGAAGGTGCCCTAGCTTGTCATTAGCGAGTTCAGGAAATAGCGCTGAAAACCCTACGACGAGCATAATAAGTATTGCGGAGGTGTAAAATACGGGAGGATTAATTTTCATCCTAATTTTTTTTGGTGTGATTTCATTTTGTTGGCTCATAGTTAACCTATTTTTGTTATTTTTCTTAGACAAGACTTTTCGATATTGCAATCTAGCATGTTAGTGGTATCGCTAGGAAAGAAAAGTTTGTAAGAAAATTTGAATAAAACATCAGATGATCTTGAAGCTTTATAAAAGAACGGAAATAAATTATATTTTTCCGTAAGGTGAAGAAAATTACAATTAAATCAATTTATTATCATATGTTTTTAGTCAGCGTCTTGACGCTTTAATAGGTTTCTCCTGTTGAAAAAAGGATAGTATGGTTACATTTTTTGCTTAATCGATCAACTCCTGTTTGTTTTTTGCACAAAAAAAGCCAGTAAAATATTACTGGCTTTTTCAACATCAAAATTTCTGAAATGAAATTATTTATTATCAGCCTTTAGAGAATCAATTTTTTGCTTTGCTTGATCGGTGAGCTCATCGGCTTTATCAAGCGCTTTATCTTTAGTATCTTGCGCTTGCTGTTTTACATCATCACTGGTTTTAGCCGCATCTTCTTTTAGTTGCGCTGCTTTGTCGCTAGCATTTTGTTTTAAGTTATCTGCAGTGGTATTCGCGTTTTGTTTCACTTCTTCTGCTTTACCAGCCAGTTTGTCACTTTCATTATTTAAACTTTGTTTGATTTCATCTGCTTTTGCACTTGCAGAATCTTTTAGTTCATCTGTTTTTTGTGCAATGCTCTCTTTTAATGCATCGGTTTTTTGATCGGCTTGTGCTTTAAGCTCTGCAGCTTTATCTTCAGCTTGCTCTTTTAGCTTGGCCGCATCTTGTTTTAATTCGTCAGCTGTCGCTGATGCACTCTCTTTTAAATCAGCGGCTTTTTCTTTAGCTTGATCTGTTAATTCTTTTGCTTTGTCTTGAGCCGTTTCATTTACTTGGGTTGCTGTCTCTTTTGCTTTATCAATACCTTCATCCACTTTTTTCGATGAATCATCACAACCTGCTGTAATGGTAACAAGACCTGCTAGAATTAAAGATGCCAGTAATTTTTTGTTCATGTTTCTCTCCAGAGAATGTATCCAAAACATATCGATGATATCTCGCATAACTAGTATTAAAAGCGAGAGGTTATTGAGTTGATATTTTATATATTATCTTAACTCCCAATAAAATAAGTATAGTGAGAGTCTGAAAATCAACAAGGTTAAGTATATTAAGTGATTACCACTAGTCAAATATATTAGATTTGTAAGGTTAATATCTGTCAGATTTCTCTCAATGGTATGTTTTATGCTTTATAATTACAGTGTGAATCGTTTTGCAAAGGTGCTTAAGAAATGGAATATTATCTGCTTGTGGTTATCAAGTTTATTATTGGTTTTACAATAATTTTGGCTCATATGAATATTTCAGGGAAGACACAACTCTCTCAACTAACTCCCATTGATTTTATTGGTAATTTTGTTTTAGGGGGGATTATGGGAGGGGTTATTTACACAGATGCAATCCCGCTTTACCAATATGTTATTGTCTTTTTGATAGGTGTATTTTTTATTTCTTTTCTCAATTATATCAGTAAAAAATTTAATTTTTTCCGAGCAGTAGCGATAGGTAATCCGATCCCGATTATTAAAAAGGGAAGATTTATTATGGAAAACATTACTGAGAAGAAAAATAAGATTGATATTCTTAATATCACCTCTAGGTTACATGCCCAAGGAATTCATTCTTTTCAAGAAGTTAATTATGCTCAAATTGAACCTGATGGACAAATAACGGTAGTGTGTGATGGTGCTAAAATGCCCTCTATCATTATTATGAAAGATGGTGTTATCCGAACTTCTGAACTTGAGCAGATAGAACGAGATGAAAATTGGTTAAACGAAGAGATGAAAAAACAACATATAGATAACCCAGAAGATGTTTTTTTAGCCGAATTTTGGGATGGTAAAGTCAATTTCATTTTGCAAGACGGTAAGATCAAACACGATTTCATTCCGACTGCTGAGTAGCAATATCCTGTGAAAGAATAAAAGCAACGATTAATACTATCTCAAGAGTCGCTATCGTTGCTCTATTTTGATTTAGTATTAGTTAAAGTTTGAATGTCTCAAAATCACTGGCGATTTGTGTATTGCCAAATACAGTATGACATTCCGCTAATAGCTCGGGGGTTTCTTTAGGTGAATAGCGACTACTGATATGGGTAATGATTAGTCGCTTAGCATTCGCCTTTTTGGCTAACTCAGCTGCCTGTATGGTACTTGAATGTCCACGACTATTGGCTTTATCAGCCATGTCATGTTTAAAGGTTGCTTCATGGACAATAACATCGGCATTCTCAGCAAGTTTAACTGCATTAGGCGTTGGTTGTGTATCGCCAAAAATCACAATACAACGGCCTTTGATCTCTGTGCTTAGATAATCTTTTCCATCTATGATCCGTCCATCAGGTAGTGTAACGGTTTTCCCTTGTTTTAATAATTTATACCAAGGGCCTCTAGGGATATTCTCTGCCTCTAGCTTGTCAGCATTGAGTTTACCTGGTTTATTGTCTTCTTCTAGACGATAACCAAAGCAGGGGACAGGATGTGATAATGCGCCACAACTTACACGTATACCTTCTTCTTCAAAAAGAAAACCATCTTGTTCTATTTCAATAATATCTAAAGGGTAAGTGAGATAAGATTGGCTTAATGTAAGGGCTGTTTCTATAAATGCCTTAATGCCTGTAGGCCCATAAATGGTTAACGGGTTTTCTGTGCCCCCCATTGAACGGCTACAGAGTAGTCCGGGTAAACCAAAAATATGATCACCATGTAAATGGGTAATAAAAATCTTATTAATGCGTGATAGCTTTACATGGCTATGTAAGATCTGATGCTGGGTCGCCTCTCCACAATCGAACATCCACAGACTTTTTTGTTTATTTTGTAAATCAAGCACCATACTGGTGACGTTGCGATCTTTAGAAGGTACGCCTGCATTAGTGCCTAAAAAGGTAAGTTCCATAATGAAATCCTGATCTCCATGGTGAATTTTTAACATTCATCTTAATCGTAATGGTATCTAAACTAAATAAAATTCTGCAACTGTGATTAAGATAATCTTCTCATTAAAGTTGATATGAATAATAGTGTGAATAAAAGATAATATACTTTATTTACTAAAATTAAATTTCTCTGATTAACGATTTAAATGTATCTGTTTTTATACAAACAGAATGAATGGGGCATATTCTTAATTTGTTTATTTTTTT